>DASXIL010000400.1:0-12062 GCA_036497985.1 Candidatus Angelobacter sp.
GCGTCCGCGTAAGCAGGCCCGCGCCCACAAGCAGGAGCACGGAAGCCGCAACCTGCATTACCACCAACGCGGCTTGTGCGGAAAAGCGATGTGTAACAGCGCTTCGGCCTGAATCACTCTTTATTCCGAGCAGGAGCTCTGAGCGGGAATATTTCAAGGCGGGCACGACAGCACTTATCAAGGCCGATGCGAGTGCAACCAAGCCGGTAAATGCGAGCACCCGGAGATCGAGAATTGATGATGCTCGATCCAGCGGCAACTCAAGCGTTGCAGGCGCTGCAAGGACCACCAGGCGCGTACCGCACGCGGCAAATATACATCCCAGAATCGCTCCCAGCCCCGACGTCAAAAGCGCCTCCGCCAGATGCAACATGATGATCCGTATCCGCGGCCCTCCAAGGGCGAGGCGGACAGCGATTTCTTTCTGGCGAGTCTCTGATCGAGCAAGCATAAGCCCGGCAACATCGGCACACGCGATCAAAAGCACCAGCACGACGATCCCCAGCAAAAGAAACGAGAATTGCGCGTTGCTGTGTCTGGCAGCCTCGGTGACCGGGACCAATACAGGCCAAGGGCGTTTCCAATCCGGGCCCTCAAAAGTGTCGGACTTCCCGGCGCCAAGCCGCTCCGCTAATGCGTTCATCTGTGCTTGTGCCTGCGGCGCGGAGATCTTGGGGTTCAGTCTGGCTATCACGCCAAACGGAACGAACGATTTGTGATTCTGGGGAATCTGGCTCCTAAGCAAAGGATCAATCTGAACGCCATACGTTAGCGGTATCCATATTTCAGGGAAATTTTCGAACGAGACGCCTCCGAAACCGTGCGGCGTGACACCCACAATGGTGAACCACTGCCCATCAACCAATATTTGTGAACCGAGCACGCTTGCATCGGGAGGAAAATGCCGTTTCCAGAAATTATGACCCAGCATGACAACAGGCGACGAGTCTTTGCGATCGTCGTTGGCAAACAAGGTCCGTCCCATTTCCGCTGAAGTGCCAATGACTTGAAAATAATTTCCTGTGACCATGCCCGCGTCAATGCGTTCTGTGCCGAATTTGCCTGCGGATACATTGGCCGGAAAGCGGTCGACGTAGGCTGCAATGCCGGAGAACGCAGTACTATGGTCGCGATAATCCTGAAACTCAGGTAAAGAGAGATATCCCCAGCCGGCATTCCCTCTGGTTTCACCGCTGAAGATGCGGACTAGCTGGTTTGGCTGCGATACGGGAAGAGGGCGGAAGAGCAGCACGTCAACGATGCTGAAAATTGCGGTGTTTGCGCCGATGCCAAGCGCCAGGATCAGCACTGCCACGCAAGTCGTCGCCGGATTCTTCCAAAGCATCCGCGCGCTATACCGCAAGTCTTGAAAAATGTTTTCCAGCATGAGATTTCTCCGCAGTTTCGCACGATATCATCCATTGAACGAGAGTACGAAGGTATTTTGCATAAGTCTGCCCAACCATTCCGGAAAAAGCACGGGTAACGCCGACGCGAAAGAGCGCCGAGATAAAGTTCCAGCGCATCTAAACTTACCGATTGCGGAGGTATTTCCATGAAGGTAGGCATCGTTGGAGCCGGGGCTGTTGGAGCAGCTTGTCTTACATCACTGATTACACGCGGCGTAGCTTGTGAGGTTGTGCTGGTGAACCGCAATCGCAAACGGGCAGATGGCGTAATCACCGACGTCCAATACGGGGCCGCTTTACAACCGCATGTGAGGCTTCGGGCGGGCGAATATGCAGATCTGCAGGGCGCGTCGCTGATCATGGTGACCGCCGGCGTGAATGAGAAAGATGGCGGAGCCACCGACCGTAGCGATCCGAAAGGCCGCCTCAATCTGCTGCACAAGAACGCCAAGGCCTATGAAGATATCATTCCAAAGATTACGCAAGCCGCTCTGGATGCGGTGGTCCTGGTGGTAACCGATCCCCCAGATCCGTTGGCTGACCTCGTGCTGCGGCTCGGACACAGCAAGGTGCTGAGCACGGGAACGTATCTTGATTCATTGCGGTTTCGTTTTCATCTGGCCCGGCGGCTGCAAGTGAATCCGCAAAGCGTGGAGGCAACCGTGGTGGGTGAACATGGCACGTCGCAGGTCTTCCTGTGGTCCAGTGCGCGTATCGGCGGACGCTCCATTTCTCAGTTCGCAAAAGATAGCGGCGGTAGCTTCGATCAGTTCAAAAAGGAAATTGAGCAGGAAGTTCGATACGCAAACATCACGATCATTGAAGGAACTGGTGCCAGCGTTTTTGGAATCGGCGTAGTATCGGCCCGGATCGCTGAAATTGTGCTGCGCGACGAGCGCTCGGTGATTCCGATTGGATCATTCAACCCGGAATTTGGCACAACGCTTTCGCTGCCCAGCGTTCTGGGTCGCGGCGGCGTAAGCCGAATTATCATGCCGGAGATGTCGGGAGCCGAAAGAGAGCTGCTCGACAAGAGTGCAAAAACTATCCGTGAAGCTGCGGCATAAAACAAAAAGGCCGCCCTTGTTCGGGCGGCGTGAGATTGATCACAACCTGCTGTTGCATTTAGAAACGGAAATTGATGCCGGCACGTACAATCCCAGCTCTCATATTCACGGTATGGGTAAAAATGTTGGTTGGGAAAGCAATCGGCGGCGTAAAAGCGGTCAAGCCGCTCGTGGGAATGGATGCCGTTCCGAAATCAGTCCATAGATATTCACCTTTAACCGACAAATGATGAGAAAAGTGATATTCCCCCCCAACACCAGCGGTCCATCCTGCCCTGGTCTCATCAATGGCTGCGCTCTCATGGGCGGTGGCAAACGTATCGGTAAACAATCCAGTATATTTCACGTTGGTTATGGCGGCCCCTGCGGTCCCGTAGAGCAGAAAGCGACCAAAAACCACGCCGATGCGCGGACGAATGGTGAATACCCAGCTTGTCTTTGCGGTCTGGGCGACGGTGAATGTGGTTGGTGCGCAGCACGGATATACCCCGGTGACAGTTGTGGATCCGCTCAGGTTCATGGCACCGTAGTCAGCCTCAAGCCCAACAACAAGGCTCTCCCATTGAAAGTTGTAGCCAGCCGTGCCTCCGGCGGTAAAGCCATTGGTATTTATTATCTGGTTGCTGGCACTGGCGATTGCCGGCGTGCTGGTGGCCGCAAAGTAGCCGGTTGGGCTAAAACTGGGGGCAGTGTCCACTTTGGGCCGGCCGAAAGCGCCACCGGCGGTTGCACCGACATAAAAGCCCTTGAAATCTTCGTCCGCGGCGTTTGCCGAGCCAATGGCAAAAAGTACAAACGCAAGCGCACACGTTCCCGTTAAAAATCTGTTCAAAACACACCTCATCCTTGTCGATAGATTTAGTTTTATTTGGGGGTTCGCACCCACCTTATAGCACACTTTGTTTGCTGTTTCGTGCGCGAAGGTAGTGCTACTTGAGGTACAAGCGTTACAAGAATGAATAAAAAAGCCGCTCAGGGGTGAGCGGCTTAACAAAAGCGAAGAATTTATCTGAAAAAGCTGTCGGCCTGGGCCAGACGCTTGTTGACCTCGTCCCAGTTCACCACGTTCCACCATGCTTTCAGGTAGTCAGGACGACGGTTCTGATACTTCAGGTAATAGGCGTGCTCCCAAACGTCGTTGCCTAAGACGGGAAATTCACCGTTGGAGATGGGATTATCCTGGTTTGGAGTGGAGGAAATTTTGAATTCGCCGGACTTGGTCTTTACCAGCCAGGCCCAGCCGCTGCCGAACTGATTCGCTCCGGCGGCCTCAAACTTTTCCTTGAAGGCATCAAAGCTGCCGAAGGTCTTATTGATGGCATCGGCGACTGCGCCGGTAGGATTACCGCCTTTTTTCGGGCCCATGATCTGCCAGAACATGGTGTGATTTACGTGTCCACCGCCGTTGTTGCGGATCACTCCGCGAACGTCTTCCGGCAACGCACTCAGGTTGCGCAGCAGGTCTTCAGGGCTCTTGCTACCCAGTTCAGGATGTTTCTCAATTGCACCGTTCAGCTTGGTTACGTAAGCCGCATGGTGCTTGTCATGGTGTAGGTGCATGGTTTGCTCGTCAATGTGTGGCTCCAGCGCGTTGTACGCGTATGGCAGCGCCGGGACCTCGTGTGCCGTTATAGTTCCTTGTGCCATTTCAACCACCTTTCATTTATAAGTTCAGGACTCATACTCTTGGATGACCCTGGCCTTGCCTGCGATGCTGCATTGTTGCCGCCCTAAAATGCCTTGAACGCCAGTTCCAGCAACGTCTTTTGCTCCATCTCATGCGCGGTGTGCGAACCCGTGGATGGACTGGACGAGGGCGAACGCTTTACCGAACGGAATGGTACGCCGTGCGCCAGACGCTCCAACTGCGGCGCCAGGAAGTTGAGCGCGCCCATGTTGGCAGGCTCTTCCTGCACCCATAGAAACTCACGCGCATTTGTATGCTGTGCGAAGACAGCTTCCAGTTCGCTTTCCGGCAGCGGGAAAAGCTGTTCCAGAAAAATGATGGCCGTCTTTGTATCGTTGCGACGTTTGCGCTCACGGCGCAATTCGTGCCCGACTTTACCTGTGCAAACAATGATTCTTTCGGCATTCGCAATTTCGGGGTCCTGGATCACGGTTTGAAATTTTCCGCCGGTGAGATCGCTCAATGGGCTGGCTGCGTCAGGATGCCGCAGCATTCCTTTGGGCGTGAACACAATCAGTGGTTTGCGCCAGCTGCGCAATGCCTGCCGTCGCAACAAATGGAAATATTGTGCCGCCGTGGAAGGCTGAGCGACCTGAATGTTATCTTTGGCGGCCAGTTGCAGGTAACGCTCAATACGACCGCTGGAGTGTTCCGGGCCCTGGCCTTCATAGCCGTGCGGCAGCAGCATTACCAGGCCTGAGAGTAGGCCCCACTTGTCTTCACCGGCCACAATGAACTGGTCGATAATTACCTGCGCGCCGTTGGCAAAGTCGCCGAACTGCGCTTCCCACAGAGTTAGGCCGTCAGGATAATCGCGGCTAAAGCCGTATTCAAAACCCAGAACTGCGGCTTCAGAAAGAATCGAGTTATAAGCTTCAAACCATGCCTGCCCGGGCCGGATATGGCAGAGCGGGACATACTCTTTTTCATTTTCCGTATCAATCAGGCAGGAGTGGCGATGGTTAAACGTGCCGCGGCGCACGTCCTGCCCGGATAGACGGATTGGAATGCCTTCAACAAGGAGACTTCCAAAAGCCAGCGCCTCCGCCATGCCATAATCCACCGGAAGCTTGCCGGTACCCATCTTCTCGCGCTGCTCCAGCAGCTTTTTGACCTTGGCATGAATCGCAAAACCATCGGGATACGTTGTCAGCTTTTCAGTGATCTCTTGCAGCTTGCCGGCGTCCACGGCCGTAGCGACTTCATACTCTTTCTTGTAGCGGCCGCCGCGATACTTGTCCCAATACTGCGGCAGCTTGCGCAGCACGGGAGACTTCTGCATTTGTGCCGCGTGATCGTAAGCCGCATCCACCTTGGCGCGGAACTTCTGCGCCATCTCCGTGGTATCAATCTTGTTCTGCTCGGCGTAAATCTCAAACAGCGGGCGATGCTCGTTGATCCTCTTGTAAAGCAGCGGTTGCGTAATGGTGGGATCGTCAACTTCGCTGTGGCCGTGACGGCGATAGCCAATCAGGTCGATCACCACGTCACTACCGAACTGGTAGCGATACTCCGTTGCCATGCGCGCAACACGCAGCACCGCTTCAGGATCTTCAGCATTCACGTGGAAGATGGGAATAGGTTGGCGCTTGGCCAGATCGGACGAGAAGCGCGAAGTGTGCAGCTCGCGCGGGTTGGTGGTGAAGCCGATCAGGTTGTTTACGACCACCTGAATCGCGCCGCCAACGGAATAACCTTTAAGTCCGGCAAAATTCAGCGTCTCCGCCCAGATGCCCTGGCCGGCAAAAGCGGCATCACCATGCATGATGATGGGCAGGATTTCCTTCACGCCGTTTTCACCGATATGTTTTTGCTTGGCCAGCGTCCGTCCCAACGCCACGGGGTCAACCGCCTCAAGGTGGCTGGGATTGGAAACCAGATGCGTGCGAATGATCTTGCCTGTGCGCGTGCGGAATTCGCCGGTGGCGCCCTGGTGATATTTCACGTCTCCGCCGCCCAGCACGCTGCGCGGATCAACATCTTCAAATCCGGCAAAAATATTTTCCGCTGGAATGCCCACAGTGAGCGTCATCACCGTGAGTCGTCCGCGATGGCTCATGGCCATTACGGTGGTCGTGGCGCCCAGTTCTGCCGCAGTTTCCAGAACCATGTCCAACAGTGGGATCTGCGCGGTAGCACCTTCACCTGAATAGCGCTTGGTGCCCAGGTAACGGGTCTGCATGATCTGCTCAAAGAGGTCAGCCTGGAGCAGACGCTCAGCCAACCAGCGACGGTCGAGTTGTTGCGGACCGGGATTTTCCATGCGGTCCTGGATCCACTCGCGACGGTCGCGTTGCGGTAGATGCATGAACTCCGCACCTATGGTCCCGCAATAAACCCGGCGGGCCTCTTCTGCGCCTTCGATGTCAGAAGGCAGGTCGGAATAGCCGCCGCCAATCGGGCCGCCAAAGGGATTCAGATTGGCATCCAGGCATCCCCAGCGGCGAAAGGCGTCAAAAACCTGTTCCCGCCCGAGGGAGATTTCGCTTGTCGATAACTGTGCGGTTTTGCTGCTCATCTCGTGTGTGATCCAGACTGATAAGGGAACTGCTCAGCGGTAGTTCCTGAGGATTCCTAACCTTTGAGGATAACACTTTGCGCGGAAGAAATTTAAGCGCAGCCTGGGGTCGAATTTCCTGCGTTTCCGTGGCGACTACCAATGTGGAACAAGGCAGCAACTCTGATGAGGTTGCCTAATTTCCAGCGTTAATATTTGTTTAGCCTCTCTGAACGCGACTCTTGCGGGCCCAATCCCAAGTGCATCTAATCTCTTAAAGCGATACACACGGGGACAAGGAGGAAACAGGTTTCATGCGCCTATTTTCAGGACTTTTAATTTCAACTCTGGCTCTGGGCACAATCGTCACGACCGGATGCTCAGAGCACCGGTATCAAAGTGGCCCTTATGCCGGCTATGGAGGCTACTACGGTCAGAATGATCCGTACTACCGCCAGTGGCTTGCCGAACGCCGCTACAACTATGTCGAATACAACCGGTTGAGCCGTGAGCGCCAGCGGGAATATTTGGAATGGAGACGCCAGAATGAAGCGCGCTTCCGCAACGACCCGCGCTTTCGCGACGATTCGCGCTTCCGCGATCGCGTCGTCAGGAACGACCATGACGCTGACGACCGCCGCAGAAACGATCATGACCGCGATGACCGAACTAACACCTACGCTCGTACACGGAATGGGGACAAAGATCGCCACCGCGACGACAAGGACCTGCACGACGTGCGCAAGGACCGCGACAAAGACCGGGACCATCATGACAAAGACCGGGACCACGACAAAGACCGGGATCACGACCGGCGCTAGCTAATCGGATCCAAACGAGAAGGGCGGCCCACTTGGTGGCCGCTCTTTTTTGTCCCCAAAAAACAAGCGTCCCGCGACGAATCGCAGGACGCCCGGCAGCCCTCCCCCAGAACTGCCTTACCACCGAGGAAGAGTCTAGAACCACCCTGTCCCTTCGTCCACGTCACTTTGGTAACTTTGGCCGCGATGACAATATCTCTTTTCGCCACAATTATTTAGCCCATTTTCGCAACTTAAATGGAGCAACTTCATCTAATACTTTTGCTAGGATAGAAGGTCGCAGAGCCGGTTCAGGGCGTGACAAATTTTTAATCAAGGTGGCACTTCATGGAGAGCGTGGGAATTCTTGAAATAACTGATGGCAATTTTGACCAGGAAGTCCTTAAGAGCGATCAGCCGGTCATGATCGATTTTTGGGCAGCCTGGTGTGGCCCTTGCAAGATGCTGGCGCCCGTGGTGGACGAAGTGGCAGCGGCATATCAGGGCAAAGTAAAGGTCGGGAAGATGGATGTGGACAGCAGCCCGGCAACTCCACAGCGCTACGGCGTTCGCGGCATCCCTACCCTGCTGATTTTTAAGGGCGGCCAGGTGCAGGAACAGATTGTGGGCTATGTGAACCGCGACGTGATTGAAAAAGCCCTGAAAAAGCACGTCAGCTAAATATCCCATCAAAAATCATTCAGGTATCAGCCAAGCCCGGTTCCCGCCCGGGCTTTTGGTTTTTGTGGCCCGGTTTTTTGGGCTGGCTTTTTTTAACTTAAAGATCGCAAAAACTGAAGTAGAATCTCGCCCGGGCTGCTGCGAATTAAGGCGGTCCATGTAACTCATATTTCACTATGGCGAATCTCTTTGCGGTCGACGACCCTTACCATCTGGTTTTCCCATGTCTTTTGCTTGTGTTTTACGTGGTCTGCTGGTTGGCGGTGGGCCGCGACCCAAAGATTGGAAATGTGGCCCCCCGGTATGAACCTCCGGCGGGAATTTCTCCCGGCGTGGCCCGCTATATCCTGACCGGCGGCAGTGACGGCACAACGCTGGCGGCGGTGCTGGCCGGACTGGCGGCCAAAGGCGTAGTCGCAATCCAGCCGCAGGCCGGAAGCTATGCAGTGGCTCTACTCAATTCTTCGCCCATATTGCTACCGGATGAGGCTTCGGTGGTAAGAACTCTTTTTAATGCCGTTTCGACCGTACAGCCGTATGCTGATTCCAATACGGCGATCATTGGCGAGGCCTCTCCGGGAACATCGAGCCAGCAAAAATTGAGCCAGCAGACATCGCTCGGTCCGGGCAACATTACTTCTCGTCCCAGCCCGGTACCGATACGAAGCACGGGAGCGTTTGCCGAGAAGATGGGTTCGGGCGCGGCTGTCGGGCACGCGCCGTCAGCAGAGAGCCAGGTGGTCATCAATCCACAGGCAGGGGCGGCCATCAAGGACCATATTGACGCGCTTCAAGACACATTCCGGAAGAACCTGCAGGGAATCTACTTCCGCCAGAATTTTCGTTATGCCGGCATCGGCGCGGCTGCAACATTTGCCTGGGGCCTGTTCACGGCTGCCACGCTGGAAGCTTCGTCTTCAATGTTTATTACTTTTTGGCTATTGGCGTTTACGTCAATTGCCGGAATGGTGATTGGCGGCGTGTGGACTTCAAAACCGGCCCATCCTTCAGCAAAACAACGTGTGGCCCGCGTGCTTGTTCCCGTGATTTTCTTTGGCTTCCCCGGAGCAGTGATCTATTTTGCGGCCTTGCCGCAGTCACACGGCTTTGTGCTGGGGCTGCTGCTCTCCGTGCTGCTCAACAGTACCTTTTTTGTGATCATGCGCGCGCCAACGCCGCGAGGGCTCATCATCTTGCAGCAGCTTGCCGGCTTCCGCGAATTTCTGTTGCGCGTGGAGCAGGACCCGCTCGACCGGGTCAATACTCCGGAACAGCGCGCGGAGTTGATGAACCGCTTTCTGCCTTATGCTATTGCGCTCAATGTGCGCGAGGGCTGGGGAGACAAGATGGCATCGGCTTTTTCTGATGCGATTGTGGAGCGATAGCCGAAGCACGCCTCTCGTGGCTTACATCGAAGAATAAAAACGCCCGCATTTGCGCGGGCGCATCTCGAATCAATTTCAAATTAGGCAGCTACCGATTCGCAGATCAGTACTTGCGCAGCACGCCAATCACTCTTCCCTGCAATGCTACAGATTTTGCCGGGACAATGATCGGCTTCATGGCGGTATTGGAAGGTTGCAGGCGAATATTCGCGCCTTCACGAAACAGGCGTTTCAGCGTCGCGTCTGTGCCTTCCACCAGCGCCACCACGATTTCGCCATCATGTGCGTCTTTGGTTTTCTCCACCAAAACGTAATCGCCGTCCACAATGTGCTCGTCCTTCATGCTTTCGCCTTTTACCTGAAGCACGAAAACATCCTTGGAGCGCGTGATGTCGCCCAGGGAGATGGTTTCTGGAGTTTCCACGGCCTCAATCGGCTGTCCGGCGGCGATGCGCCCCATCAGCGGGAGCGCAAGGTCTCTGGGTGGTGTCCGTTTGAACATCCCGCGCACCGGCAGCACGTCAATGGACCGGCTGCGGTTATAGTCGCGCTTGAGGAGGCCCTTTTTTTCCAGGTTAGAGATGTGCTTGTGCACGGTTGCCAGTGAACTCAAGCCCAGCCCATCGCCGATTTCTTCAAATGAAGGCGAGTAGCCATTGCGCTGGATGAATTCCTGAAGGAAGTCGTAAACCTGCCGTTGTCGCTTGGTAATTGCCATACAAGCGAAATATTAACGAACCAAAGGCGAATTTGCAACAGAAATTGTACGAAAGGAACCAAATTTTACAATGGCGCTATTTTCCATGCCCGGAGGGAATAACCTGCTGCGATCTCACTTTCACAATCAAGAAAGCCAGTGCCGCATAGGTGGCCGAATTTAGCAGTGGCATTGCCACAAACCAAAAGCCCGATCCATCGCCTAAAACCCATGGTGGACACACAATGTAAGGCAGTTGGTAGCAAACGAAATGCACCCACCCGGAATCCGCGGCATTGAATTCCAGCATCATCATGCACCCCAGGATGATGGGAACCAGAAATCCAAAGCCGGCGGCAATCAGAACTCTTGTCTTCATTTAGGCATTTAGGCGCAACACGCGCGAGCCGTGGTCAATGAGCTGCCGCCACACCCATGCGGCTCAGGATCTCATCCACCGTCCCAATCGCGCGGTCAATCTCTTCCATTGTGTTGTAAAAATGCGGGGAAAACCGCACTCCAGCCTTGGGCCGATAGTCCACCAGCACGTCCCGGCGCAGCAGTTCCTGGCACACTTCCTTGGAATTCGGCATGTCGATGGCAACAGTCCCGCCGCGCTGCTCGGGATCGCGCGGGGCATTCACGCGCCAGCCGCGCTGGTCTGCCAGCTCAATCAGCCGCGACGTCATCTTCTTTGACTTCTCGCGAATCGGCGCCACGCCGGCTTCGCGAATAATCTTCAGCCCCGGCATTGCGGTATAAAATCCCGGGACGTTAGTCGTCCCCTGCATAAATCGGAAGGGCGCTTCACCATACTTGCTGGCGCCAATCTCAAATTCAAACGGATGTTCATGGGCGAACCAGCCGGTGAATCCCGGCTTCAGCTTCTTGCCCAGATCAGGACGCACATACAGATACGAAGTGCCCGCTCCTCCACACAGCCACTTGAGCACGCCGCCCACGGCAAAATCCACATTGAGCGCCTGCACATCGACAGGAACATTGCCCAGGGATTGGAAACAATCCATCACCACATGCGCGCCCACGCTGTGCGCCTTTTCGGTGATGGCCTTTACGTCCTTGATATAAGAGCTGCGAAACACCACGTGCGAAATAGGGACAAGCAAAGTCTCTTCATCGATGGCATCGATCAGGCGCTCTGTAGGCACGTGTACGCCATCATCGGTGCGGACCATCTGTACTCGCGCGCCGCGGCTGCGCTGGCCTTCCCAGAAATACATCACCGAAGGGAAATTCATGTCACTGTAGACGATCTTGTTGCGCTTGCCGCTGAAGTCAAAACAGCTGGCGATCACAGCCTGGCAACTGGTCACGTTCAAGTGCGGGCTCACCGATCCGGGCGCGGCATTCATGATTGCGCCAATTTCGTCGCCCACTTCCACAGCCATCATCCACCATTTTTCTTCCCATGCGCGGACGCCGCGCGTGGCCCATATGTCGCAATAAGAATGCACTGAGTCATACACGCCGCGAGGCATTGCGCCCAGCGAGTTGCTGATCATATAGGTAGTGCGCTCCAGAATGGGAAATTCGGCGCGAAAGCGAAGCAGTGAATCGGTCATGGTGCCCCTCAGTGAACAGCTTAAAGTTTACCTGATTGGTTGTTTTAATTAGCCGCGAATTCACGCGAATAAACACGAATAACCAAGCCGCGTGCTTTCGCGACTCCAACATTTAATCTGCATTGCTAACAATCAGATTCGATCCAATCCGCGAAGAATTTCAAGCGACCTTCGCCATGAAGGAGTGGATAGGAGCATTGCCGGCTGCAAGAACCGCAGTGGTGATCTGGCGTCCCAAGGGGGTGAGTTGATAGCG
>DASXIL010000401.1:0-3406 GCA_036497985.1 Candidatus Angelobacter sp.
GTCCCAGCCCAGTACCGCTGCCGAAACTCTCCACCAAACCATCGAGATCGACAACGCTCCCTACGATGCCATCATCACGCGCCCTTCAACGCCCGGCAAGCACCCCGCGGTCTTTCTCATCGGAGGTCTTGGCTGCTACTCGCTCGACAATCTCAAGCCGGACGACCCATTTTTTCTCCTGCTCTCCGGCCTCACCCAGCGCGGATACGTAACCATGCGCGTCGACAAAAACGGCGAAGGCAAGAGCGGCGGACCGCCTTGTGACAGCCCGCAATCCGATTTGCAACTCGCCGTCAAAAGATCGCTCGCCGGCCTCAATGCTCTTGCTGCCGCTGATTTTGTTGATCGCGACAAGATTTTCATCTTGGCCCACTCCATTGGGCCGCTGGAAGGTGTGCTGGTGGCGCAGAAGTTCCCTGTCCGTGGCTTCATCGCCGCTGAAACCATTGGCCGGAGCTGGTTTGAGTATCAATTGGAAAACGCCCGCCGCCAACTCTTCATTCTTGGCCGCCCGTACGATGAAGCTGACCGTACCGTCCGCATCATGGAACGCTGCCAATACCGCTTTTTTGTCGAGAAGCAAACCCCCGAGCAGATCCTCAAGACATCGCCCGAATGCAAAGACTCGGTCAACACCTTCGGCGTCTCTTACACCTATCTGCAACAGATCGCCGATCTCGATCTTGCCGTGGAGTGGAAAAAAGTCGATGTGCCTGTGCTCGTCACTTATGGCACTTCTGACCCCGCCACCTGGGCCGAAGAAAACCGTTACCTCGCCGACATGATTAACGGCTTCCATCCCGGCCGGGCCACATACATCGAACTTCCCGGCATGGGTCACGGACTCGATCTGGTGCCCTCCAAGCGCGCATGGCTTGAGGCCATCCGCAAGCATGAGCATGGTCCGTTCGATCAGGACTTTCTCAAGCAGGTAGCCAATTGGCTGGACCACACTCTCGCGGCCACGACGAACCATTGATCATAAGTTCATCGCCTAATGATTCCGCAAAATTGCCGGAAAGAAACTATTGGCGTGTGTGTCCTCTGCCGCACTGTCGAAATGCGCCCACAATCCAGGGTTCGCTTGATTTCTCCAACTCGCTTCAAATCAGCCAGTTAACTATTGGCCGCCCGACTGCACTACTACATGGCGCTGCCACCGCAGCAGAGGCCAAACGCCATGATGCACACCGAATCAGTCAACCAGAACCAAGTCCACAAAAGCCTTCTTCCCATGTTGCGCACCTGGACTCACAGCATCGGCTGGACAGTATTGCTCTCAGCCGCGCTTGCTATCCTGTTCGCGCTCGCGGTGGACGGCTGCGCTAACATCCACTAATCGTTCCTCGCTTCAGCAGCCCTGCGGCTGCATAGCTTGCATATCGGACGCGCGCGGGCAGCTGCTCGAGAAGAAGGGCCTCTTTCTTGACCATCTGCGCAAATCTACGGCGAGATGCTTTTCTGATTGAATGATATTTCCCGGGTTGCCGCTGCTTTCTCAAGCAAACCAGCCTTCAACCTGCCCATCTAAAAATTTAGAGGTGCACCATGGTTCGCTTTCAGTGTGAGAGTTGCGGGCGTTTAAAAGGAGACGGCGAGACCTGGATTCTTGGTTTTGCTGCCGAGAATATCGGCGTTATATCGGCACGCCGTGAGATTTCCATTGCCAGTTCCTGGGACCGCCCTCGCGCCGTGGAGTCCTTCGCTGTCCATTTCTGCTCTAACGAATGCCGGGCCGCCTATATGAGCGCCTTGTTTGGTGACACCCCGGACACCCTTGATGGATCCGCTACGTCAACCAAGCGGCGGATCAAACGCTTTGTTCCTGGTGCGGTAGTCGATACAGTTGTCTCGGAGAAGTCTCGCCCTAAGACCAAACGGCGGACGGTTGTACGCCGCAGGATCGCTTGATTCTTGATTGGATCGCTTGTCAGGCAATTTCTGGAATTATCCTTTGCAGATATATCCGCAAGTGATATATTGTGCGTGTGAGCAAAGCGGATGCATCTAAGCCTGCCGCACCCAATCCCGGTGACATACTGCCCCTGAGCCCGATAGTCTTTTCTATCCTGCTGGCTCTGGCCGGCTCGGAGAAACACGGATACGCCATCATGAAAGAGGCTGCACTGCCTGAAGGTGGCGGGGTGATCATGGGGGCGGGGACACTCTATGGCTCGCTTGACCGGACGATGCGCGCGGGCCTGGTCGAGGAAACGGGCGTCACGGACAATGAGCGCCGCCGTTACTATCGCATTACAAAGTTCGGTCTTGAGGTGTTGCGCGCGGAAGCAGCCCGTCTTGCCCGCGTGATGAGCGCAATTCGTCGCAAGGCAATACTGGAGGGACTTCGGCCATGAAAACAATCCCTCCGCCGATGCTCTGGCTTTACCGTGGCGCTCTTGTTATCTATCCGCTGCGTCTGCGCTTTGCGTATCGCGAACAGATGCTGCAAACCCTCCGCGATGCCTATAGCGACCGCAATATTGGGACCGTTCTTTCTGGTTTCGCGCTTATTAATATTGGGACCGTTCATTTCTGGTTTCGCGCTTATTAAAGATCTTGTGCAATCTTCTTTCACGGAGCGTTTCAACATGATGCGCGATTTTATTTTCAAAAGCTCCAATCGCATTTCATACTGCGGCCCTTACGTTGGTTCTTACCGTGCTTGGCGGGGTAGCAGCCATTACCATGCAGCAAATGCTCAGGCGCGGCGCCAACCAGCCGCAGATTGACATGGCGCAATGGTATGCCGGAGAAATCGCCGCCGGGGAAGCCCCAGGCGACGTGCTTCCGCCAGGTTATGTTGATCTTGAGCGCAGCTTGCAGCCCTTCGTAATCTTTTATGACGAGCATGGCAATCCAGGCCCTGGCACAGGGTACCTTGAGCAGAGGATTCCAACTCCGCCCGCCGGCGTGTTCGACTTTGTTCGCCTCCATGGCAGTGAAAACGTCACGTGGCAGCCGCAACCCGGTGTTCGCATTGCTAGTGTCGTCCAGCGCATCAACGGCAAAACGCCCGGATTCATTCTCGCCGGGCGCTCTTTGCGTCTCGTGGAAGAACAGGAGAGTTTGCTTCGGCGCATGGTCATGGGTGGATGGGTCGCCGTCATGGTCCTGCTAATTGCTGGCGCCTCTCTGCTGAATCGAGCCCAGCGTGCCAAGCCGTCACTTGCCTGATCTTCCATTGGCAGATAAGTTCCCGCACAGCAATTTCATTCTCATTACAGAGGAAATCCTGTGTTTGCGGCCTTCCCCCACTCGAACCATCTGCATTGCTAACAATCAGATTCGATCCAATCCGCGAAGAATTTCAAGCGACCTTCGCCATGAAGGAGTGGATAGGAGCATTGCCGGCTGCAAGAACCGCAGTGGTGATCTGGCGTCCCAAGGGGGTGAGTTGATAGCG
>DASXIL010000402.1:0-4284 GCA_036497985.1 Candidatus Angelobacter sp.
CGGCTGCCAGGAACGACGCGAGCAATTCTTTGCGTCCGGGCTGGGCATGGTGGAGCTCGCTGGCTGTCCATGAGGTCATGCGGATTTCGTCGAGTGCGTGACGAAACTCCTGCAGGGCCGCGTCGTCAGAAATGATGCCGCTTTTTAAATCGCACTCCAGCAGGCGCAGCTCTGAAGTCAGGGTGCGTAGCCGGGACGCGATCTGGAAACCCTTCTCAGCCATTTTTCCCTCACACCTATTTTGATGCCTCTGAGCTCTGGATTGCTCTATATTTCGGCGCGAACATGGTCACTAACCTTGGACCTCAAGTGGGCGAGCCCGGAGTGTCCTTAGGTAATGTGGAGTCGGGAAAAACGGGTTAAACCACGGTGAAATCAGGTGATTTGGGGACTCTTGGTTTTGGCAGACGGGAGAAAGCTCTAGCGGGCCCGCGCTTTGCGCTTTACTGTTTTGGCGACGGACTTCACGACGTTTTTACGGGCAGGCCGCGCAGATTGTAATTTTTTAACCTTTCCCGTGGCTGGTGCTGAAGGCGTTGGTTGAGACTCATCCTGGCCGAGCGCCGTTAGCGGCGGCAGCTTCTGCTTGAGCTTGAGGACGGGCTCAAAGAGGTCGCCGGTTTTTTGGACCCGCTCCAATACCTGGTCAGAGGTAAAGACCAGCAACTCGGGATTGCCTTTTTGAAGGCAATTTTCGACCTCTTTCCAGCTAACCGGCGTGGAGATGGTCGGCTGGTCTTTGGCGCGCAATGAATAAACATTGACGGTGGTCTTGTAATCGTCGTTCTGGCTCCAGTCGACAAAGACTTTATTCACACGCAGAGCTTTTTTCATGTCTGAAACAACAAGATCGGGATGGCGCTCTTCCAGCAGGCGCGCAATGGCTTTGGCAAACGGTTTGGTTTGTTCATAGGTCACAGCAGTGTTCAAAGGAATGTAAACCTGCAGGCCTTTGGAGCCGGAGGTCTTGGCAAAAGCCTGTAGTCCGAACTGCTCAAAAATCTCACGCACCCATAATCCGACCTGGCAACATTGCACAATGGTGGCAGGCGCACCGGGATCGAGATCGAACGCAATCACAGTAGGGCGCTGTGTTTCAGGCGCGCGCGAAAGCGAAGTATGCAATTCGAGATCGGCCAGATTGCCGAGCCAGACCAAAGTGGGCAGATCGGCAACGACGCAATAATCCATATAGCGATTGTTGCCCTCGCTCCAGACGCGGGCAGTTTTCATCCATGAAGGCCGGTAGCTGGGACAATTTTTTTCATAAAAATGCATTCCATCCACGCCATTGGGATAGCGCTTGAGCGTAAGCGCGCGGTCAGCCAGATGAGGCAGCAGTATGGGAGCAATGCGAATGTAATAATCGATCACCTGACCCTTGGTAAAGCCAGCCTTGGGATACAGCACCTTGTCCAGGTTCGAAAGCTTGATCTCGCGGCCTTCCACCTCGATCACAGATTCCTTTTTGGCAATGAATACTCCCGTCCCACATCCATATTAGATGCTCTGCCGGGCAAACGATGTTCCACGCCCTTACCTTCCATGGTGCATTTTTCAGGGTAGTTCAACAACGTGGCATCGGGAACAGCCATCTAATCCGTGATGCCTGACGACCAGGAAATGTCGCTGCCGGTAAGCTCTTCCAATCCGCCTGTGTTTTGCAAGCAGCAGGAATCGCTATTTCGCGAGGTCATCCTTTTGCTGGAGGGCAACCACGTTCCCTTCGTGATCTCCGGAGCTTTTGCGCTGCATGAGCATACCGGCATTTGGCGCGATACCAAGGACCTGGACCTGTTTCTTCCAGCGCAGGAAGTGGGGCGAGCACTAGCGCTGCTGGAGAAAGACGGCTTCGAGACCGAGGTCCGGGACTCCGTGTGGCTGGCCAAAGCCAAGCGCGACGGTTTTTTTGTGGACCTGATCACGGGCATGAGCAATGCAGTGCTGCGGGTGGATTATTCATGGATACGCCATGCCAGCCGCTCGGAAGTATTTGGAATGTCTGTGCGGGTCCTAGCGCCAGAAGAGCTGATTGCCTCGAAGATTTTTGTCACGCGGCGCGAGCGCTTTGATGGCGCCGATATCTGCCACGTGATTTACGGCACCAAGGGCAAGTTCGACTGGCAGAGGCTGATGAGCCTCATCGGCGATCACTGGGAAATGTTGTTCTGGAGCCTGGTGCTCTACCACTATATTTATCCGGCTAATTCCGACTTTGTTCCAGCAGAAATATGGACTGAGCTGGTACAGCGATTCAGTGTTGAGCTAGCGCATCCGAACAAGGGAGCAAACTTCCGGGGCAGCCTGATTGACGAAAAGATGTTCGCCATTGACGTGGCCGAGTGGGGCATGCGGAACATCCTGGAAGAACTCCGGGAGAAAGCAGAACTGATCCATCGGGAGGAAAAGGAAGCCGCGTAGAGACCGTCACCGTCTTCAAACGGCAGTCTAAGATTTTTACTAACTGATGAGAATTGCAGCCACAGCAGATTTGCACTTTACGCCGCAGAACTATGACCGCATACGCGAGCCATTGTCACGGGTGCGTGAAGAGGCTGACCTGCTGGTTATCGCCGGCGACCTGACGAATTACGGCAAGCCGGAAGAAATGCATTCCCTGCTGAACGGTCTGGTCCGACTGCGCATTCCCATTGTGGCAGTACTGGGTAACCACGATTACGAAAGCGGCCAAGAAACCGAACTGATCAAGATGATGACCACGGAGGGCATCAAGGTCCTGGATGGCAGCAGCTATGAACGCGATGGCGTGGGATTTGCCGGCGCTAAAGGCTTTCCCGGTGGCTTCGGTCGTGGCATGCTGACAGCTTTCGGCGAAAAAGAGATCAAAGCGTTTGTCCAAGCTGGGCTGGATGAGACGCTCAAACTGGAGCGCGCCCTCACCATGCTACGCACTCCGAAAATCGTGATTGTGACGCACTATGCGCCGATATGCGAAACCGTGGAAGGCGAGCGTCAGGAGATTTTTCCATTTCTGGGCAGCTCACGCCTGTCTGAAGTGATTGACCGCCATCAGGCAGTGGTGGCGTTCCACGGCCATGCGCACCACGGAAAGCCCGACGGCAAGACGATTGGCGGCGTTCCCGTGCATAATGTTGCGCTATCGCTGCTGATGGCGCAGAATCCGCCGTGCCCGTACAGAGTAATAGAAGTTTAACTGGTAGCGCATATCTGCCCTGATGGCCGCAGATCAAAACATTGCCAGAAATGCCAAAATTGCCAAAGATTGCCAAAATTTAGTCGCAAAATCTGGCGCTCATCAGCGTTGATCTGGGGCAAACTCCCTCTGCTACTATTATTCCGAGTGAAATCCACTGGTTCCAACGTAGTGCGCATTGAAGCGGAAGCACTGCGCGAATTGGCCGAACGCATTGACGGTCCAATGGCGCAGGATTTTGTGCGCGCCGTGGAATGCCTGGATTCCTGCGGCGGCCGCGTGGTAGTAACAGGCATGGGCAAAAGTGGGATCATTGCCCGCAAAATCGCCGCAACTCTGAGTTCTACAGGCACCCCGGCGCTTTACCTGCATCCAGCAGAGGCCGTCCACGGCGACCTTGGAATGCTGGTGCGCGGTGACGTGGTGCTGGCGCTTTCTTCAAGCGGCGAGACGGAAGAGATCCTGCAATTGCTGGTCACGATCCGCAGGATCGGCAGCAAACTGATTACGATTACCGGCGACAAACTCTATCCGGCAAATTCACATAAGCCGGCTTCAATCAAAAAATCTACGCTGGCACAGGCGGCCGACGTAGCGCTGGATTGTTCGATCGACCAGGAAGCCTGTTCACTGGGGCTTGCGCCCACGGCGTCGACCACGGCAATGCTGGCCCTGGGCGATGCGCTGGCAGTAGCACTATCAGAAAAGCGCGGTTTCAAAGAAGAAGATTTTGCGCACCTGCATCCTGGCGGCAAGCTGGGCAAGAAGCTGGCGCGCGTTTCACAGCTGATGCATAGCGGCGACGCGGTGCCGCGCGTCGAGCCAGCCACCAAGATGGTGGACGTGATTTATGAGATGTCGCGGAAGGGGCTGGGCATCACGACCGTGGTGGAAGGTAACAAACTTGTTGGCGTAATCAGCGATGGCGATCTGCGCCGGCTGCTGGAAAAACGAAAAGACGTGCTCAGCATGACTGCCGGCGACTGCGTTACAGCCAATCCGAAGACGATTAGGCCCGAAGAATTTGCCATGACCGCTCTGAACATCATGGAGCAGAAGAAAATTACGTCTCTGGTGGTGACGCAGGCCAACGGGACGGTAGAAGGAAT
>DASXIL010000403.1:0-2763 GCA_036497985.1 Candidatus Angelobacter sp.
AGACTGTTTGGCGTCCGACAGCTTATTCGTGAGTCTGGCCTGGACCCTGGACCATTTTCGAATCAAAGTCCCCCGCCTTGACTGCTTCAGAGGCGAATCTTGGCATTGTGGAAATGACGCAAAGTTATGCGGCACGCATTCCGCATAGTGTTGACAAATGTAAAGTCAAGCTGTAAGAGTGGAGTACATTTCAAGCTCTCAGGTGGAGTTGCGCGATTTCGGCGCGCTGCACCATTTCATCGCCACACGGTGCTCTGCCGAACGAGATAAAGGCCAAGAATGTACATCCATCTCGCATTTGCCGATTTCGCCATCATTGCTTGCTACTTCGCTTTGGTTCTCGGCGTTGGCTTCTTTCTCAAAGGCCAGATGAAGACTTCGTCCGATTTCCTGCTTTCCAAGCGCAATTTTTCCCACTGGGTAACGGGCATTGCTTTCATGTCGGCCAATCTGGGTGCACTCGAGGTGATGGGGCACACAGCCAACGGCGCGAAATATGGCATGAGAACCAACCACTGGTACTGGGTGGGTGCGATTCCCGCGATGGTCTTTCTGGGCCTGTTCATGGTGCGCTTTTACTACGCCAACGGCATCCGCAGCGTGCCGGAGTACCTTCGCTTACGGTACGACCATCGCGCGCATCTGCTGAACTCAGTCAGCTTTGCGGTGGTCACGGTGCTTATGGCTGGCGTGGATATGTTCGCTTTCGCAGTGGTTTTTGAAAGCATGTTGGGCTCGCCGTTTGCTCTTAGCGTCCTGCTGGCGAGCTCCGTGGTGCTCTTGTTCGTTTTTTGGGGCGGACTTTCTTCCTCAATCTACAACGAGTGTATTCAATTCATTCTGATTGTCGTTGGATTTCTTCCACTGACTTTTTTGGGCTTGCATGCGGTCGGCGGCTGGCACAGCCTCCTGATGCAACTGCCTGCTGGCAATGTCCACACCTGGGTGGGGATGGGAAAGGCAGGCGATCCCCTAGGCGTACCCTGGTGGGTGATGGTTGTGGGCAATGGCCTTTGCGCCGCTCCGGCGTACTGGTGTACTGATTTTCTGCTGGTGCAACGCGCTATGGCCGCGCGCGACCTCGACTCGGCGCGCAAAACGCCTCTGGTGGCGGCCTTTCCGAAAATGTTTTTCCCGGCTCTGGTCACGATACAGGGCATGATCGCGCTGGTCATCGCACCCGAGATCGTGCGCCGAGATTACAACTTGGCGTTGCCGGTCCTGATGGCGAAATTTTACGGAGAGGGAATGCTGGGCGTAGGAATTACAGCTCTGCTGGCAAGTTTTATGTCTGGAATGGCGGGAAACATGACGGCCTTCAACACGGTGTTCACTTACGACATTTATCAGACATATCTGGCCAAGGATAGATCGGACCGGCATTATCTAACTGTCGCCAAGATCGCCACAATTACTGGAACAGCGCTGGCCTGCGCTTCATCCTTCATCGTTCGCTACTTCAACAACCTGATGGATTACATGGCTTTGATTTCCATCCTGTTTATCTCGCCATTTTTCATCGTTTTTCTTTTGGGAATGCTATGGAAGCGTCCCTCAGCTACGGCCGGGTTCTACGGGATGCTGGGAGGCTTGGGCGCGGCCGCTTCACAGTACGTTCTGTATCGCGCGGGCCTGCTGCACTATGCATCGCCAATGGCAGCTAACTTATGGTCGGCAGTGTGGGGGCTGGGCGGTGGCCTGGTTGTGATCGTCCCTCTGGCGTTCCTGACGCGCGCACCTGAGGCCGCAGCGCTCAAGGGGTTGGTCTTCGATCACAATGCTGATCATGGTGGAGGGAACGCGAAGCTCGGTTGGTGGCGGACTCCCGCTTTCTTTGCCACAGTTGTTCTAATTGTTTTTGCGATTCTGAATATTCTCTTTCGCTAAGGGAAGGACAGCAGCATGGCGGAGCAGGGGCCACAGTTTAAGGGAATCATCACAGCGATGATTACCCCTCTCACGGATCAACACACCCTCAATCGGCAGGGCCTGGAACGGCTCATCGAACATCTCATTGCAGGCGGTGTTCACGGCCTGTTTCCGCTCGGCACCACGGGCGAAGCCTCGTCCCTTCCCATGGAATTGCGTATGGAGATGATTACACAGGTGTGCCGCCTGGCCGCGGGGCGGGTTCCTGTGGTGGTCTGCGTGACCGATACCTCCCTGGTCGAAGCAACGCGCCTAGCACATAAGGCCAAAGATTGCGGGGCAGCAGCTATCTCGACGGCCCCGCCCAACTACTACCAGATCACGCAGGACGAAATTCTACGCTACGTCGAAAAGCTAGTCCGCAATGCGGGGATGCCGCTTCTGCTCTACAATTCGCCGGGCAACACTCACCACACAATTGCGCCCGACACCGTGAGGCGGGCCGCCGAGATCGAGAACGTGGTTGGGCTCAAGGATAGCGGAATGGACATGAACTACTTCCGCGAATTGCACGACGGGCTGTCGAGTCGCGGCGATTTCAGCCTGCTGGTTGGACCCGAAGAATTGCTGGCGGAATGCATCCTGCTTGGTGGCCACGGAAGCATGGCCGCAGGATCCAACATTTATCCGCGGCTCTTCGTGGCTTTGTACAACGCCGCGGCGGACAGCGACATGACCGGATTGAAGGCGCTGCATCAGGAAGTGTTGGAGTTCGGACGCGCGATCTATCACGGCAATAATCCATTGCGTGGATTGAAGTGCGGGCTGGGCCTCTTGGGCATTTGCAGCTCCTTGCTCAGCGACCAGCTGGCCGATTATTCTCCCGAGAAGAGG
>DASXIL010000404.1:0-3475 GCA_036497985.1 Candidatus Angelobacter sp.
ACCCACTTGCCATTCATCGCCGTCGGCTCGCCTGCGGGGATTTCCCAGTAGGCTTCAAAACCGCGGAAATGGTCCAGGCGCACCATGTCGAACATTTTGAGAGAAGCGCGCAGGCGTTCAATCCACCAGCGATAGCCGTCCTTCTGGATGGCGTCCCAACGGTAAAGCGGATTTCCCCAAAGCTGCCCGGTGGCGCTGAAGTAGTCCGGAGGAACGCCGGAAACTTTTAAGGGACTTCCCTTTTCGTCCAGCCAGAACATCTCCGGATGTGCCCACACGTCAGCGCTGTCATGGGCCGCGTAAATGGGAATATCTCCCATAATGCTAATTCCCTGGCGCGCACAATTCTCTCGAATCACATTCCACTGACGAAAAAACTCAAACTGCCAGAACTTGTAGGCTGCAATTTCAGAAGAAAGTTTTTCACTCCATTTAGTTAAAGCTGAACAATCGCGCGCAGCTAGTGCCAAATCCCATTCCGTCCATACCTTTCCCTCATGTGCGTCTTTGGCCGCCATGAAAAAAGCGTAATCATCCAGCCATGCTCGACTTTCCTGGACGAATTTCTCAAAATCGGCTTTGACGTTGGAAGTTGCGGATGCAAAAAAATTGGAAGCCGCTTTTCGAAGCAAACTGAATTTCCAGGGAATCACCAAACTGAAATCCACGCGGCCCGCAGGAAAGTCCGGCATTGATTGCAGTGCTTCCTGATTCAGCAGACCTTCCGCGACCAGCGCTTCCAGGCTGATGAGCATTGGATTTCCAGCGAAAGCGGACAATGATTGATAGGGCGAATCGCCGTATCCGGTGGGATTTAACGGCAGTACCTGCCAGATTTTGATTCCTGAGTCATGAAGATAGGAGCAAAAGCGGAGCGCCTCCGGCCCCAAATCGCCGATTCCATGGGCTCCGGGCAGAGACGTGGGATGCAGCAGTATGCCGACTGAGCGCGGAAATATCATTGCAATTGTTCCAGAACTCCGTGAAGCGGGATGCGCACCCAATCCGGCCGGTTCTCAAGTTCGTACTCGATTTCCATCAGCCCCTTTTCCAGCGTGTACGCATCCAGCAATGCCTTGATTTCCGGCTGGGTTTGCGGCAACCACTCGGCGGCCCCGGCGGTCGTGAAGTATCCCCGCAGGAACAAGGCACTCACCCACTGATACCAGGCTTTGGCCCAGCGCTCCAGCCGCCAATCAGCATCCTGCGTAGTAACGATTCCCGGAACATGATTGAAAAGCACCGCATGAGAAACGTAGTGCAGCGAGCGTACCATGCTGGCAACATCTTTGATCGGCGATCGTTTAATGCGCCTCTCGCTCATGGGCCGTTATAGTCGCCGTCAAAGTTCTTGATGATGAAATCGCTCCCGGTGTAAAGCACATTTGCCAGGTGATAATCGCCATGATGCCGGGTCCGCATCCCGGAGATGCGCATATCCCTAAGAGCGCTGAAGCGTTCCCGCAACGTATCCTGCTGCTCAAGCACGGTCCGCGCTTCTTCTTGTGCCGCTCCCGATAATTTTTCCACATTCTGGCGAAGTGCATCCAGTGACTTATTCATGTGCGCCAGCAGTCCATGATAAAGACCGTGGCGGTAGAACTCCGTAAAAGGCTCAGGAGCAAAATCCGGTATCTCAGGATGGCTACTCAGCGCACTATGCAACTCAGCGGTGCACCGCCCCAGCAGGAGTGCTGTTTCAACATGCCCTCCCAGCAATTCATTGATGACCCGCGGCACCGGTTGGGAGGACAAGGCAAACGGAGTGCCGGAGTTCAGCTCTTTCAGTCGTGGATCGTCTTCTCCGATAGCCAGAGCGCGTTCAAAGAAAAGTCCCAGATGGTCAAGGGTGTAAAGCCATCCATCGGCAGCATTTCGTAAATAGGCACTGAGGGTGCCAAGCGTGGTTACCTGTTCGGTCTCATCTTGCGTTACCCGGTATTCCACAGCGCCCAGCGTCCGGGGAATATGAGAAAAGTTGGTATGGTTGGTCAGAAACTCGCCGATCTCACGGTCAGGGTTCGGACCGGCTTCAACTTCGCGATATAGAGTGAAAACAAAGTCCTGGCCCAGCGTTACAAGGATCTTGTGCGCATCCAGCGTTTGCGGCTGGGGCTCCAGATTGGAGCGAACTCGACCCCATGCCTCACGAAAAGCCCGCGTATGGGTGCCGACAATATCACCTTTTTCTCCCTTGATCCGGCGGCGGCGGAGCATGGCCTTTAACAGTGCATCATTGAACTGCCGGTCGGAGACTGAGCCATACAGAATCGATTGTGGATCAGGCAGGCCCTTCACCTTGGCCAGGACCGTGTGAAGTCTTTCCCGCAAAACTGTCTCGGCCTGTTCTCCTGTTGCCAGCGAAAGCGGAATCGTGAACATTTCTGGCTCACCGTCAGTATATTCAAGGTTTACCAGCAGAATGTGCGCCGTGGTTTCCGGCAAAGCAATCACATCATGAATACGAACGTAGCGGATGGTCCGATGCTTCTTGGCGAACCATGATCGCCGGCGCAAGATCGGCGGAAGCAGCTTGGCAATTGCGTTTCTTGTGGTGGTGCTGAAGACTTCCTGTTCATCCGCTTCAAGTACTGGTATATCCTCTGCTCGCGCCGTAACAGAAAGTGATTCCTGGCTGTGCTCTCGGGGCTGCAAATGGAACCATTGGAAGGCATGCGGTCCCAGTGAAAGCAGGTAGGGCTGTTCCGTGATCGCCGGGAAACTATTTCGGCCAAAAACCTCCACCGGCACGGATTCACGATGCCGGGACAGGTCAAGTTCCACACATTGGGTAAAACGCGAAAGATTGGCTACCACGAGGATCTTCTCGTCCTCAAACTCGCGGACAAAAGCCAGTATTTTTCGATTCCCAGGGAACAGGATTTCCATCTTCCCGCGTCCGAAAGCGGGATGTTGTTTGCGCTGCGCAATCATGCGCTTCATCCACCACAGCAAAGAGTGCGAATTGTTATTCTGTGTCTCTACGTTGAGAGCTTCGTAGTGATATTCAGGATCGATATTTACCGGCAAGTACAGCTTCTGCGGATTGGCGCGAGAAAAACCTGCATTGCGATCCGGACTCCATTGCATCGGCGTACGAACACCGTTACGGTCGCCAAGATAAATGTTATCGCCCATGCCAATCTCATCGCCATAATAAAGAACCGGGGTTCCCGGCAGTGAGAGCAGCAGCGCGTTCATCAGTTCGATGCGGCGGCGATCATTTTCCAGCAATGGCGCAAGCCGCCGGCGAATGCCAAGGTTGATCCGCATTCCACGGTCCTGAGCGTAGGTACGGTACATGTAATCGCGCTCTTCGTCCGTCACCATCTCAAGAGTAAGTTCATCGTGGTTGCGCAGGAACATGGCCCACTGGCAACTTTCCGGTATGGGCGGCGTGATGCGCAGAATCTCCGTGATGGGGTGGCGATCTTCCATGCGCAGGCCCATGAAGAGGCGCGGCATAATGGGAAAA
>DASXIL010000405.1:0-1579 GCA_036497985.1 Candidatus Angelobacter sp.
AGCAGCACGCCCTGGCCCGCCAGCAACGGGGCGAAGGCGTAGGTGACGGTGGAAAGAAAGCCGAGGCAGCCGGCGCGGTCGGGATGAGTAGGCACGAGACGGAGGTCGATTCGGGACACCTGCCAAAGAAACCGTGTCCAGATGAGCAACCGGAAATACCAGCGCAGTAGAATGAACTGGACGAGGGGCAGACTCACGCAGCCAAACCACCAACCGGCCAGCGTAGGTTGCAGTTTTCCAATCACCGTCATCCCATACCAGGTAGGCAAATCCATGGCCGCGCTCCTCCGCCAGATGAACAGAACGCCGAGTCCGTAGACGAGCGCGATCAAGAGCACCTCCGCCAGCACGGAATTGCGCAGGCGCATCGCCGCGGCGATGGCCGCGTCAAACCTCCCGCGTGCCTTGTCGGGCAGCAAGCCCCGTTTCACAAACGTTCCCACGACGAGGCGCATCCGCTGGTGGACCACCAGTTCCGCCACGATGAACAATGGAAGCGCCAGCAGGAATCGGGCATGAACGTCCACATCGAGCAGGAACGGCACCTTGACGCTATCGCCCCATGCATGTCCTTCGGCGATCGAGAGAACCAGCAACGGCAGCCACGTAATGAGTGCCAGAGCGATTACACGACGCCACACCAATTCCGCCACGTCGCCGCAAAGATGCGCACGCCGCAGAAGCTGAAAGAGCGGTCCGCCGAGGATCAGTGAGAAATCAGGCGGCTCTGATAAAAGCGGTTCTGCGGGTTCGGTTTTCATGAGCTTGGATGCTATCGCTTTCAATCCTTGGCATGGGCACGCTTGTTGAAGCCGGACTGCTTGGCAACTTCAAGAGCACTCTTGTTCGCCCGCAAGAATCAATCGCTGGGACACAGCCCCAACTCCACCTGATTTTGCTGACCTTGTCAGCGATTATTTCTCAGTACTTCACGCGATGAATCATGCCGTTTTTCATCTCCACACCAATGACAATGTGATATAGACTCGACGGAGCAACGCGATTACCAATGAATCTCGCTTGGCTACTTTACGGTTATCAGGCAATTTTATTTTTTGGGGGATACCTATTGCGATCTTTCTATTGTTATGGTGGATAGATAGAAAGAAACGCAAATGAATTTAGCTTGGACATTTGGGGATTTTGTCAGCCCAAAACTGCGCCGACCAGAACTTGGCGAGGTATCCTATCATTGGGCGCGCTGGGCGAGCAGCGGGGCGGCTATCGCAATCGACTCCGCAAAGTTTTCAGCCGTTCACTCATGCTGCCTTCTCCAAAAAGACAGGCTTGACCCCTGGGTGCTTCAAAAACATCTGGCGATTTCGCCGATCCCCCTGCCGTTTGTTGCGGCTCCCTAAACGCATTGGACTAAAGTCCTATTTTGCGGCTGTCGGCATTGGTAGTAAGATCATCCTCGATTACGTTATCCGACGCCTCAACGCACTTTCGGCCGGCTTGAAAACCGGTTGAAAGGCTTAACCTTCGCTGAGACACCGCTTGCGCGATCTCCAGATTCAACTGGAGCCCCGAGTCACCTGAAGCGAGGCCGCTGTTGAAAGCGCCCTGTGAAGATGGTTCC
>DASXIL010000406.1:0-7269 GCA_036497985.1 Candidatus Angelobacter sp.
GCCGTCGAAGGTTGCCATCCAGATGAACGACACGCATCCCAGCCTGGCGGTTGCCGAGCTGATGCGCATCCTGCTCGATGAAGAGAAGCTGAGCTGGGAACAGTCGTGGGAGATCACGCGGCAGACTCTGGCGTACACCAACCACACGCTGCTGCCCGAGGCCCTGGAAAAATGGCCAGTCTCGCTGATTGAGCGCGTTCTGCCTCGGCACACGGAGATCATCTTCGGCATCAACCATCAATTTCTGCGCACGGTGGCGCGCAGCTGGCCGGGAGATATTGACCGGCAACGCCGTATGTCGATTATTGAAGAAGGCCCGGAAAAACAGGTACGCATGGCCAATCTGGCCATTGTGGGCAGCCACGCAATTAACGGAGTTTCGCGGCTGCATTCTGAGCTGATCAAGACCGCGCTGGTGCCGGATTTTGCCCAGCTCTGGCCGGAGCGCTTCAGCAACAAGACGAATGGAGTGGCGCCGCGGCGCTGGATATTGAAAGCCAATCCCGGCCTTTCCGCACTGCTGACTCGCACCGTAGGGGAAGAATGGATTACGGATCTGGAGCGCGTGCGCGCCATTGAAAAAAGCGTGGGCGATCCCGCTTTCCGCGAAGAATTTCGCGAGATCAAGCATCGCAACAAGGAAAAGCTGGCGCGCGAAGTCTTTAACACCACCGCTGTGGTCATTGATCCGCAATCGATGTTTGACGTCCACGTAAAACGCATTCATGAATACAAGCGCCAGCTCTTGAACGTGATGCGCGTGATCCATGAATACCTGAGCGTGGTGGAAGACGGCGCTGAGCCGCAGATGCTGCGCAGCTACATTTTTGCCGGCAAGGCTGCGCCCGGTTACTGGGCAGCCAAGCAGATCATCAAGCTCATCAACAACGTTGCCCGGGTGGTGAATTCTGATCCGCGTGTAAAAGACCGCATCAAGGTTGTGTTTGTTCCCGACTATCGCGTGTCGCTGGCGGAAATCATTATGCCGGCAGCTGATCTCAGCCAGCAGATTTCCACGGCGGGCATGGAGGCTTCCGGCACCGGCAACATGAAGCTGGCCATGAACGGAGCGCTTACGCTGGGCACGCTCGACGGAGCAAACATAGAAATCATGGAAGCCGTGGGCGAGGCCAATATCTATACTTTCGGCCTCACGCGTGAGGACGTGAGCTGGTACCAGGAATCGCAGGGCTACAATCCTCGCGAGATCTATAACACTGATTCCACGGTGCGTCGCGTGGTGGATTGCCTGGCGTCCAACCGGCTTTGCCCTGACGAGCCCGGGCTCTTCCGCTGGATTGTGGACGAGTTGCTGGACCGTGGCGACCGTTATTTCCATCTGGCTGATCTGTCCTCTTACATTGAGGCCAGCCAACGCGCGGAAAAGGATTATCGTGAACCGGACGTGTGGACGGCCAAATCCATCCTGAATGTCGCGCGCATCGGCTTCTTTTCCAGCGACCGGACCATCGCTGAGTATGCCCGCGACATCTGGAACATCAAGCCCGCCGTCCCTGGCGCGGAGCGCGAATCCGATGCTAAAGAGCCGCAACGCGCTGAGGTTTCACGGTAAACGAGGCAAAGATACACAACACTGAGCAACTGCCTTGCGCCACACGGTAGTCGATGCAAAGCCTGTACCTGAATCCGCGCGATTTCGGCCCGAATCCCAAGTTTGACTGTAACGCAATTGACCTAACTGCGATCTGACACATAGTGATATTTTTCGGAGATATTGATCAAAGAACAAATGCGAACCCCACAACTTTTGTAAGGGAGAAATATGGCAGAGAAAAAAGGTGAACAACCAATCGTTGTCCACTTGGATATACGAAAGCTGAAGCCTGAACCTGAAACCAATCTTCCGCCGCTCAGCAAGGCGAAACTGAAAGACATGATCGAAGAAGCAATCGTCGATGCCTATACAGAGCAGGAGCAAACAGCCGGGTTTCTAACGATGATTCAGGAACATCTCACCATACCGTTCTCGACGAATCTTCTCGGTGTCGATGTTGTTGTGGAGAAAGTTGACTTAACGCGAGAGGGCCAGATTGTGGCGGTTTGCCGCCGCGATAAGCTCCGGCAAAGAATCGGAATTCTCGATTTGCCGTTGCCCTCCCCACCACCCTCGGGTGCAGAATGGATCGGCATATCATCAGTGGCGCAGAGGGATGTAAGTGAGCGAATACCAGTATTATGAATTCCGAGCGATGGACCGGCCGCTAACAACAACTGAAATGTCCGAGCTGCGCTCCATTTCCACGCGAGCCGTGATTACCTCGACAAGCTTCACAAATCACTATGAATGGGGCGACCTAAAAGCCGATCCCTTTAAATTACTGGAAAAATATTTCGACAGCTTTGTTTATATTGCGAACTGCGGAACCAGAATATTGTGCTTCCGCCTTCCGCACGATCTGGTTGATGATAAGCAACTCAAGAGCATCCTCCCTGGGGAGACCGCACATATCCGCGAATCCGGGAGTTTTGTGATCGTCACATTTGAAAGCGAAGTTGAAGATAGCGAATGGGATGACGGCACACAGTGGATGGGCTCATTGGCGCCTTTACGCCAGGACCTCCTACGTGGTGACTTTCGTAGTCTTTATCTCGGATGGCTCATTTGCTTACAGAATGGGGAATTCTCTCAAAATATATCTGAGCCGGCCGTCCCTGACGGTCTCGGCGAGTTATCTGCTCCTCTTCATTCGTTAATTGAGTTTCTCGATCTTCGCGAGGATTTTATCAAAGTTGCGGCACAGGCCTCAGCACCTCTAAATGCCGGCCCGAATCGTAAGGAATTGGCTTCGTGGATTCACGATCTATCCCAAAAAGAGAAGAATAATTTGCTTCTTAAGGCTTTAACTGAAACCGGTGAACGCTGGAAGATCGAACTGTTACGACGCTTTCACCAGGACAACTGCAACACTGCTTCGGTAAAGCCTGTGCAAGACAGCACCGCACGGTTAAAGACCTATTAGCGGCGGCTCATGCTCTTGCAGAAGAGAGAGCCAGGCTGATAGAAGAGGAAATAGCCCGGCAAAAAGCAGAGGAGGCAGCAGACCGGGCACGGTATTTGGACCAACTTGCAAAGTGTGAAGGCGAGGTCTGGAGCCATGTTGCTGCGCATATCCAGAAGCTACAACCCCTCGAATATGATAAAGCAGTAGTCTTGCTAAGGGACCTACATGATCTCGCGATACGCCAAGGAAACCTGGCTTTATTTAGATCGGCCCTGGAGAAACTCCGCCGCACCCACACCGCTAAAACGAGCTTCCTGCGCCGCTTGACGAAAGCAGGCTTGTGATCAAAAGCGACCAGAAAACTGATCACTGATTTCTTCCAGCTCCTTGCATTCGAAGCATTCACCGTTAGACCAGGCTTTTGGTCGGCTTGGCCCGCTCAGAACGTAGGGTTCCGATCACGGTTTATGGGCATTGTTGCCACGTATTCCACAGCCCTAAGCCATTTTTTAACACGTTTTTAACATTTGGCCCGCCTTGCCGGGAGTGTAATAAAGATTGGTAGATACAGCATCTTCCGCAGCGTACTCCGCAGCGAATCCCCAGCCCAGGAGAGAAAATAATGCGAATCGTCCAATCACCCTACCAGGCCCGAATTGTTCCCCAGAGTGCCGGCGCGCCTAACCTGTGGCGCTGTGTGATTGAGCAGGAAGGCTCCCGTGAAGTAGTTGTGCTGCATGAAACAGCGCGCAAAGAAGACGCGCGCTGCATGGCCCTGCTGGAACTGGCGCGGCTGGAACCCACAGGAACTGCCTCGCGATGGTCGCCTGGGAGCGAGTAACCACCTTCACCAGCATTAACCCAGCCTCCGGCAGCCGAGTTCTTACATTCCGTCCTTGACCTCACTCTGCGCAATCTCTAGGCTTGCAGTTATTTCATGAAGACCCGCAAGCAGGACCGGAGAGCAGGCATGGCCATGCGCACGCATCTTGGCCGCTCCGCGCTGGGAGAGCTGGCGCAGCGCAAGTTTGATCCCATGGATGTGCTGCGGCAGAGCACGAAAACCCGCATCGCCCAACTACTACCCGTAAAATTCAGGCTTATGAGCCAGTCGCCGTTTGTTTTCTTTCGCGGATCGGTTGAAATCATGGCTGCCGATCTCGGACAGGCCCGGCATACGAAAATTGAAGTCCAGATGTGTGGGGATGCGCACGTAAAGAATTTCGGCTTCTTTGCCACGCCCGACGAGCAGATTGCGCTCGACATCAATGACTTTGACGAAACCCAGCGCGGGCCCTGGGAGTGGGACGTAAAACGGATGGCTACCAGCATTATTCTGGCCGGACGTGTCGCAGGCCACCCGGATTCCAGCTGCAAGGATGCCACGCGCGTTTTCATCGGCGAATATTGCGAGTGGATCAGGCGCTTTGCCGCCATGACCGCCATTGCGGTCGCGCGCCATCGGGCCATGCGCAACCTGCGTGATCCGGTCATGGCGTCCGCTCTGAAAAAAGCGGAACGCGCCAGCCCGCTGGAGAGGTTAAGAACTCTGACGCACAAAGACCGCCGCGGTAGCCGTAGCTTCATCTACCGGCGCGACTCGATCTGGGACGTGAAAGGCGCGGAAGCAAAAGCCGTGCTGCGTGCGCTCAAGGATTATCGCAACACGCTGGCCCCGGACCGGCAGATGTTGTTTGACTGCTACACACCGGTCGACGTCGGATTCAAAGTTGTTGGCACAGGCAGCGTGGGAACGCGCGATTACATTGTGCTGCTGCTGGGCCGGCATGGCGGTGAAAACGATCCCTTGTTCCTGCAGATCAAGGAAGAGCCTCCGTCTGCGTATGCCGAGTACTATAAAGACCGCTCCGCGCCGCGTCATCAGGGCGAACGCGTGGTCCGGGGCCAGCGTGCGTTGCAGGTTTTTTCTGACTTGCTGCTGGGCTGGTGCTCCATTGCCGGACGCGACTATCTGGTGCGCCAGATGAATGACCACAAAAGCTCCGTGCAGCCGGAAGAGCTGAAGGGCAACCGCCTGGTGGAATACGGCAGAGTTTGCGCCGAGCTTCTGGCCAAGGGGCATGCACGTTCTGGAGATCCGGCGCTGCTGGCGGATTATCTGGGGCGTCCGGGCAAGGCGGGAAAGGGATTGTTGCAATTTGCATTGGCCTATGCCGACCAGGTGGAGAAGGATTACAAGACATTTCTTAAGGCCCTGAAGCGCGGCTTACTCAACGATGCAATGAAGATCGCGGACCATCGGATTTTTTCGGCGTGACAAGACCAACGGATTTCCCGGCGAAAGATAGAAAAAATGAAAATGGGCCCGGAGAAGGGCCCTCGCGCCAGTTGCGAGAGAAAAGACAGGTTTGAATTTTCTCCCAGATGAAGCGATTGAGATATTTGTACGCCCGTCGCTTTAACGCCAGATGAACAGAAGATTAACTGTCTGTGAATCCGCAGGCTGCGACTCGCGCCCAAAATCCTTGTGTTACACTGATATTGCTTCCTGTGATGTTCCTTATCTGATTGATTCCACAGCAAGGGCGCGTAGCTCAACTGGCAGAGCAACTGACTCTTAATCAGTAGGTTGAAGGTTCGATTCCTTCCGCGCTCACCACATTCCCCTGCAAAACAGCATATTTCGAGAACTCGGCCACGGGTGGGGTCGGTTGGTTTTACCGTGGTTTTACCTTGCCGGAGCGTGGCATTTTTTATTCAGCCTCTCTTAGATCGACGATGGCGCACTTCTCCCCCTTGGCGCTATCTGCGTCGGGGTCCACGATTATTGACCAATGCTTACGAATGGGGATACCGCCCTCAGTGCTGGAGTTGACCTCGTAATCGTAAAACAAAAGTGTGCCAGTCTTAAAGTAACCATCGCTGAGATGGCGATAATCACTCACAGAGAAAAGCAACTTAGGGTCAACCCCGGTTTTCCAGTACTTTTTAGCGTCGTTACTCCATCCTGTTTTCAAGTTGTATAGGAATAAGTCAGCAGTGCCAGAACACGTTATCGAATTTGAGTCGCGAGGATCGAGCGGCTGTGGAGGATTCGCTATAAAAAATGCAACTATAGCCGCCACGAGAATTATGCCCGCGATCATCGCGCCTGAAATTCCGGTTTTCTTCTTCATGTCAAATTAAGATGCGTGCTCGTCGCGTTTCAATAAACTCAACCGCCTTTCGGCGGTGTTTGACTCAAGTGCTAGTCGGTTGCCATCGCTTGAGCGGTTTGTAATTCCCGGTCTTCCAGTCCGAGTAATCCGGCGTCACCGTCATGTTTGCCTCAACATCGAAGCAGAGATACGTGCGATCATCGAACATGATGCCGACGGCAATTCCGCCATCAGTGGTGTGAACTTCCACGTTGTCGATGATCTTGCCTTTGAATTGAGCGAATGGGGAACGCCTTGTGCGGCGAGTGCGGGAACGCGTAGTCTTACGGTCAGCCAATTGCGCCTCCTAGTGTGGTGCGAAAGGTTAGGAGCACGTTCCGGCTGATATCCGGAGCGTGTTCCGACTCCGCTTATAATGCGAGGCTGAAGCAATTGCAACAAAAAAAAAGCGAATAACTTGAAAGGCTGACAAAATGGAAATAGATCTGGATAAATTGAAATATGACATCATCGACCGAGCAAGCATCGGTGCGATGAAAGCTAATGCCCCAGAGCTGTACCACGCAATCGCGCTTCTCGTCGCACTCATTGACAAGGATTACTCCCAAATCCAAGAGAACCCAGAAACGGGTTGGTACACGATGAAGCCAAAGTCAGGGCCTCACGTACCCTACACAAAAAAACCACCAAAAGAATAGGCTCGCTGACCGCCAATCAGTGATCCCACCCCGCTCAAGCCCTGCTTTGATCAGGCTTTCAACCTGTGGTTAACTCACAGGTTTTGCTGCCGTTTTACCCGAAAGCCTCCAAGGCAGGTTAGCGGTTCCGCCTTTCGGTGTAATGCGAGGCTCAAGCGAACTAAAAAGAGCGGAACTGCTCTGCCCACATCGAGAGCAGCGTATATAGAGAGAAGCAGCTGTGATGTTCCACTAACTTTTCCGGCGGCCAGAGGACCTCGACGCTTTCTTCCCTCAGCCGGTGCTGCATTCGCGCCATGTCCTCGTTCTGGGATGTCTTGAGCATCTTGTTCATGAACAGGGCCTGCCCGGCGCACCGGGCCACGCTGTCTAGTGTCAGCTGTTCAGCCACGTCGCAGCCCCAGTTGACAGTCATGTGGCACGGGAACGGAAAGTCCACCCGTGCAAAATCCACGAAGTCCTGGGCCGTATCGTGCTCACCGATCCAGC
>DASXIL010000407.1:0-3710 GCA_036497985.1 Candidatus Angelobacter sp.
GTGGTGCCGGTAGCTGCAGGCGTTTAAACCACTGGCATCAAAACGCCTGGCCGTTCCGTACGTCCAATATTCGTTCAATTCCTGTACACTAACGCGGTCTTTGAGGAACTACCTAATGCGCCTAAATAGATTTCTGCCCGCCGTCATTTTGTGTTCATTCCTGATAATTATCCATAGCTCCGCGCAGGACCAGCCTGCACAAAAGCCGGAGAAGCCCGGTGTCGCCAATCCGGTGGCGGTGATCGATGACAAGCCCGTCACTGCATTCCCTTACACACCCGGCCTCGATCTTCCGTCCATGGATAAGTCTGCCGATCCATGTGTCGACTTTTATCAGTACACTTGTGGCGGCTGGATGAAGAACAATCCCATCCCGGCCGATCAGGCGAGTTGGAGCGTTTACGGTAAGCTTACCGTCGATAACCAGAGATTTCTCTGGGGCATTCTTGACGAGCTGGCGAAGAGGACCACTGGCCGAACCCCGACGCAACAGAAAATCGGCGATTACTTTTCCGCATGTATGAATGAGGCAGAAGTGGAGAAGGTAGGCGCGGCGCCATTGAAGCCGGCGCTTGACGCAATTGCAGCTCTCAAGACCAAGAACGAGCTGGCCGCACTGCTGGGACGTGAGCATCTGGCCAATGCGACGGAGGGTTTGTTGTTCGGCTTTGGCTCCGACCAGGACTTCTCTGATTCCAGCCAGGTCATCGCTTTTGCTGTCGCGGGCGGCCTGGGCCTGCCTGATCGCGACTATTACACCAAGCCGGAAGCGAAGTCAGAGGAAATCCGGCAGAAATATCTTGTTCATGTGCAGAAGATGCTGGAGTTGCTGGGCGATTCTCCCGACGCAGCTAAACGCGAGGCTGCCACCATCATGAAGATCGAGACCGCGCTGGCCAAGGCTTCGCTTACGCGGGTTGAGCAACGCGACCCGCATAATCTGTTCCATAAAATGGACCGCAAGCAGCTCCAGGCCCTCACTCCAGATTTCGACTGGAATACTTATCTCAAGACAACCGGCCTGGACCAGGTAAGCACTTTCAACGTGACAGAGCCAAAGTTCTATCAGGAATTGGACCGCCAGATCCAAAGCAACACTCTTGACGATCTAAAAACGTATCTGCGCTGGCATATCGTCAGCGCCAACGCGCCTTATCTCTCTTCAAAGTTCGTGCAACAGAATTTTGATTTTTACTCCCATACGCTGCGCGGCGTGGAGCAGATTGCCCCGCGCTGGAAACGCTGTGTCCGCCTGACGGATAGGCAATTGGGAGAAGCTCTGGGCCAGGAATTTGTAAACCGCGCTTTCAGCCAGGAAACCAAGCAGAGCACCCTGAAAATGACCAAGCTGATCGAGCAGGCAATGGAAGACGATATCAAGCAGCTCACATGGATGGGCCCGGAAACGAAAAAGCAGGCCCTGGAGAAGTTGCACTCCGTGGTGAACAAGATTGGCTACCCGGACAAGTGGCGCGACTACAGTTCAGTGGAAATCAACCGCGATGATTTTTTGGGCAACGAGCATCGCGCCACCATATTTGAGTCGAGACGCGAACTCGCGAAAATCGGAAAACCGCTGGATCGCGGCGAGTGGGGCATGACTCCGCCCACGGTGAATGCTTATTACAATCCGCAGATGAATGATATTAATTTTCCTGCCGGCGTCCTGCAGCCACCTCTTTACGATCCAAAGATGGACGATGCTCCTAATTACGGCAATACCGGCGGCACCATTGGCCATGAATTGACACACGGCTTTGACGATCAGGGACGCCAGTTTGACGCCAAAGGGAATCTGCGCGACTGGTGGAGCAAAGAAGATGGCGCGCAGTTTGAAAAGCGCGCGCAATGCATCGTGGACCAGTACGCGGGATACACAATCGTGGACGATATCAAGATCAACAGCAAACTCACGGAAGGCGAAGACGTCGCCGATCTAGGTGGCCTAATTCTCGCGTACATGGCCTGGAAAGCGGACACTCAAAGCAAGCAACTGGAAAGCCGCGACGGCTTCACGCCGGACCAGCGCTTCTTCATCGGATATGCGCAATGGGCCTGTGAAAACGAGCGTCCGGAGAACCTGCGCGCCAGCGCCATCACCAATGAGCACTCACCTGGCAAATATCGCGTGAATGGCCTGATGGTGAACATACTGGAATTCCAGCAGGCATTCAGCTGCAAAGCCGGCCAGCCCATGGTGCGTGAGAATCGTTGCCGCGTGTGGTAGCCCAACCGCAAATTCGTCCCGGCAAAATCCTGCTGGAAATTTGCGTTGACTCCGTGGAGTCCGCTGCAAATTCAGAGCGCGGCGGCGCTGACCGGGTTGAACTGTGTGCCGGCCTTCCTGAAGGCGGTACCACGCCCAGTGCGGGAATGATTGCGGCTGTGCGCAAGAAAATTGCGATTGGCCTTCATGTAATGGTTCGGCCGCGCGGCGGAGATTTCTGCTACAGCGCAGACGAGTTCGGCATCATGCAGCGCGATATCCTGATCGCAAAACAGCTTGGTGCGAACGGCGTTGTGTTCGGCATCCTGAATACCGATGGCAACGTGGATAAAGATCGAATGCGGCAATTGGTTGATATGGCGCATCCTCTTAAAGTCACATGCCATCGTGCATTCGATATGTCATGCGATCTTGAGCAGGCGTTAGAAGACATGGTGGGCGTTGGTGCAGACCGCGTTTTGACCTCAGGCAGCAAGCGGAGCGCTGTGGATGCCATGCCTACGCTGAAACATTTGGTAGAGCAAGCAGGCGATCGAATTTCCGTGATGGTCTGTGGCGAACTTTCCATAGCGAATGTAAAAGCAGTTCTCGGGTATTCCACTGCCACTGAGGTCCACGCCGGCCTGGCTACCACCGTCACAAGCACCATGAAGTTTCGCAACCAGAAAATTGAGATGGGTACGCTCACCAACAGCGAATACCAGCACGCGGTGGTTAAGGAAAGCAGTGTGCGCGAGCTCAGGGCTGCCATCGACAGCCTGTAGATGTTGTCTACCCTGCAGCAATCTTTTTCTGTACTCCAATTCTTCGCCCTTCCAGTCGAAACCCATAGGATGTACTTTTGTGTTTCGCCATCTGTTGGTAACACTAAAATAGAGTAACCGTCTAACGATTAGGGCGATGGATCTTTCTTTCGAACAGGACCGGCATGAATGGAATACGCTGACGCAAAGCCAGCCGGCTCGGCGTCGTCGCTGGAGTTTTTCTGTCGGCATTTCTTCTGCAATCCACTTATTGGTGGTGATCGCGTTTTGCTGGCCTGCCGGTCCTATCTTTGTGAAGCCCGCCCTCATTGCGCGTGGCGAAGACGGTAGTGCGACTCCTTCATCCCTCGTTCTGTATGTCCCTAACGACCTCGAGATAGCAAGTGCAAGCAAGCCGCCTCTGTTGTCGCTGCCGGTTTCAATGCCCAAAAAACCTCAAAAAACAAAGCTCCTCAAGCGCAGCAATGTGATCGAAGAGGCAGACAAGACCCCGAATCCGGCTGAAGTCGGTTCTGAAAATGGCTCGGCCTATGACGGGCTTGCAAGCGGTGACGAAGTGAAACCGGCGCTGCCTGTGGCCTTTCAGGACCTCAAAATCCCTCGATCAGAGCTACCAAGCGGCATTCAGGGCGATGTGATTGTGGAAATTACGATTGACGCGCAGGGTGCAGTGGTGGAAGAACGCCTTCTTCAAGGACTTGGACACGGCGTGGATGATC
>DASXIL010000408.1:0-3345 GCA_036497985.1 Candidatus Angelobacter sp.
GCAGATGCTGGTGGTCCCGGAGACGGCAAGCGATGCGTGCCTGCGACCCAGACTGGCGAAGGCCGCATTTACGCCTCCGCCCAAGCCGGAATACTGGGTGAGAGTAAGCCTCACCCCCAACAGCCAGCGCGCAGGCAATAAATAAAAAACCGGGACACTTCGATGTCCCGGGAAGATTTTGCAGCGATGCTGCGAATGGTTTACCAGTAAGTGAGAGAGACTTTGTCCAGCCAGGCGGAATAAGCAGTCTGCTTGTTGTCTCCATCCATCTGGAAGGCCACGTTGATTTCGCTCACGTTGTTAGGCCGCGCCGGATACGTGCGATTCACGTAGTGCGTAACGCCGTCATAGGTCAATGACACATAAATGACCTGCGTAGCGGTGCGCTGCAGCTGCCAGGTGAGATGGTGCCAGGTATACGTCGCAGGCGCGGTGCAAGGAATTCCGGTATGAATCCAGTTGCCGGAAGCGTTGCCCCAGACGTCCCATTGAGCTCCATCTTTGATGTTGCATTGCGTGCCGAAGATGAATTTATAAACGTTGTTGGACTGGTTAACGTCAAACTCCAGGGCCTGCGGCGCAGCGGAATTGGTGATGTAAAAATTCACGTCATAGGTAAAGTTCTTGATGGCATTGTTGCCGCCAAGCTGCTTCCACCACAGCGCGTCAGAGTACGGAGTGCTGCCGGCGAGTTTGAATTGGGCTGATTTGCCATCGAGCGCGGGAGAGAGCACGTTTTCCGTCATGGAGTAGACGGCTGAAGGACCAGAGGCATTTGCTCCGGCGCAGACGGTGCAGCTCTCCCAGCCGGGCATCTGGTCGATATCACTTTTTACGATGGCGCCTGAAGGAGTGGGCGTAGGAGAAGTTGACGGAGTTGGCGAAGCCGAAGGAGTGGGAGTCGGCGTGGGAGCGGACGAACTTCCAACCGTCAAAACCATTGAGTTTTTAAAGACTGCGCCAGTGGAATCCCAGGCCTGAACCACGGTATTGTGCTGGCCCGCGGCGATCGCGACAGAGGTATCAAGGCTGGCGCTGGTGTTGTTGAAGACGCTGATCCCGTCCACGTAAATGCGCATTGCCGTGATGGGGTGGGTGGAGGAAGCCGTCGCAACAAAGTGGACAGGCGAACTGACGCTGGTATTGGACGGAGATTGAACGGCGACACCGGCAAAAGATGTTCCAACCAGCAACAGCATGAAAGCAAACAAGCACACGGTCTTTTTCGACAAGTTTGTAATCTCTCTTCTTTTGGAGGGTGAACAGCGAAGTTGAGTTTAGGGACGCATCTACTCTGCTTCCACAGAAAAGAGCTCGTAACTCAAAGGTGGGATAAGGTTAGATGACCTGCACTTAACACTAAGGAACCATGGTTGCCATATTACTGTTCCCGCACCATCAACCAGCCGAGCCATTGTTTCGATGCCGATGAGTTGAGGCAGGCCAGGCTTACACCGCGAATCGATTAAACCGTGTGCAAATTAAAATAGTGTGTGACAATTTTGAGCAAATCTCCAAAAGTGAAATCGGTAAAGCGGGCCAAACTGCGGTTGCTGCAATCTCCTGATTTAAAGCGTGTTCCGTGGCTCGTCCATGGATTCACCACGCGCCCCGGCGGCGTCACGACCAGCTATGGCGGACGCACGCTGAACCTCGGTTTTACCAAAGACGATCTTCGCAGCAGCGTGGAGCGCAATCGCAAACAAGTACTGCTGGCCGTGGGCGCCGCGAGCAAAGCCACGCCGTGGCCGCTGGTCACGCTACGGCAAGTGCATTCCGACATCATTCATGTAGTCCGCTCGCGCAAGCCGGATTTTCTTAAACATGGTTTGCTTAAACAAGCGCATTTTGTGGGCGATGGCTTGGTCACTGATCTTCGCGGGCTGGCGCTGGGCATTCTTACCGCCGACTGCTTCCCTGTCCTGCTGGTGGATACAAAGAAGAAAGCTGTTGGCGCGTTTCATGCGGGGTGGCGCGGAACGGTAAAGCGCATCGTGGAAAAAGGCGTGGGCATCATGCGGCTGGAGTTTGGGTCGCGTCCGGAAGATATTCATGCGGCGATTGGGCCGGGAATCCAGCAATGTTCGTTTGAAGTTGGCGAAGAAGTGGAAGAAGCTTTTCATACGCAGTTTGCTTACGCTGCTGAACTTTTTCATCGCGTGCAGGAATCGGACGCCGTGCGCGAGCGCTATCCCATGCTGTTCATGAACCAGCGCGCGCCGGGCCATGGCGATCCATGTATTAAGGTGCATCTTGACCTGCGTGAGGCAAATCGCCGCCAGTTGCTTGCCGCAGGCGTGCCGGAAGCGAACATTACGGCGCTCAAGGACTGCACCGTCTGCGAGCCGAAAAAATTCTTCTCTCATCGGAGGGAAAGAGGAAAAACCGGACGCCAGATGGCAATTGTGGGCATCAAATAGGGTGGATCAAAGATTCACCACGGAGGCACGGAGACACGGAGAAAACCCGCGGAAAATCAAAAACTTACCGCGGATTTACGCGGATGAGCGCGGATCGGGAAGAGGGGCAAATTCACCATGGACGCGCGGAGACGCAGAGAAAAACTAAAAATCGGAGTATGAATTTCACAACCGATGTATTCTTTTGGCAGGGATTTTTATGTTGGATATTTTCAAATTCAACTTTCTAAAGACGGTCAAGTCGCCGGAGCAGCGCAAAGCCTGGTTCGTCGCCATCATGGCCGACGCCATCCAGATCGTGGGCATGCCCTTGTTTGCTGAAGGCGGCTTCTCGCCTCTGGATACCGGGCTGGACGTGATCGTCGGCGCGATCCTGATCAAGCTGCTGGGATGGCACTGGGCCTTTCTGCCTACCTTTGCCGCGGAGCTTGTCCCCGGACTCGATCTTTTCCCCACCTGGACAGCCGCAGTGTTCTTTGCCACACGCCAATTGAACAGCGCACCTGAGCAGGACGTAATCGATCATGACCGCCAGCGGACGACCGAGCCGGAGATTCTTGATCCGGGACCGGCACCGGCGCGGAGGGTTTGAGGCCCAGGCATTTCGATGACTCTCCACCGGGCTAGCGTGTCGATGAGCGACCTATTCAAAAATATCTAGGTGAAACTTCGGTCTGTCGTGACTTCATCGCAGGCAAGTAAGATGTGTTGCTAATACTATCCTTGATTCCTTTCGCAATCAGGAAATTGTTCACACCGTCGGTCCGGTAAACTCGTCATCGATACCTCTGGAAGCACTTTGGCCACAGACTTCAAATATAGGAAGAATGCCGTTAAGATCCTCACGCCGAAGATCGGCGTATACATACTCTGTGATTTAGATGGGGTGCCGCTTTATGTCGGTCAGTCCAAAGACGGCATCCGG
>DASXIL010000409.1:0-10340 GCA_036497985.1 Candidatus Angelobacter sp.
TAAAAGGCGCGCGGCCTGCAGGGCAATGATCATCAAAAAGAAGGCGGTCTGCCAATCGATACGCGGGCGACGCAGGTTGCGCTTTACCCAGCGGTACACGCTGAGGTCGATGAAAGGAGAAAACGTCCAAATTTCTTCTTCATTGCGGCAGAAGTGACGCAAAGATCCGGCCAGCATTCCAGCGCCGGCATTTACCGGGAGCGTGAGCCATTCACCGTGAAACAAAGCCGGAATGGCCATGATGGAGCCGCCGAGGGTCCCAGCAACGCGTCCGCCTAGAACTCCGACAAGGATCGCTGCCTCAAAACCGAGATCGGCGCACTGGAAGTTTTTCACGCGAAAGCGGAAATACACGCCCAGTGCAAAGGGAATGCAGGTGAAAAGAACAAAGAGGATGTTGCGCTCGCGGGACCGTCGACGGGCAAACAGCAGCTTCTTGAACTCATGGGAGCGGCCCAGCGCGCTGGCAACAGCCGTGGCTACGCCCAATTTGAGCAGAAGTTGTATGAGCAGATACTCGAGGTCCACAAAGCTATTCTTGCACAGAACAGGCGCGGTTAAAACGCAGTTTGCAGGCGCAGCCTTACTTCCGTGTATTACGAAAGCGCTCCGACGAGAAGGCGCGGATATCCTGGGGAGACGGGTGGCCGTGAACCAACTCAGCCATGATTTTTGCCGTAACCGGGGCAAGCAGAATGCCGTTGCGAAAGTGGCCGGTGGCGACAAACACGCGCGGTGTATGGGTTGGACCGATGATGGGCAGATCGTCAGGCGTGCCGGGGCGCAAGCCCGCCCAACTTTGGATGATGGGGGCGGACACGAGCGCCGGCAGATATTTCGCCGTGGCGTTAAGTAGTTGCTGAATCGCGGATGGATCTACAGACTTGTCAAAGCCCACGTCTTCCACGGTTGCGCCGATCAGGATTTTCCCTGAGCTGCGAGGGACAATGTACACCTCTGGCGCGCGCAAGACATGTTGCAACACCCTGGATTGCGGGTGGACATAGAGCATTTGTCCTTTGCGCGGGCGAATGGGCGCCCCTGACCAGGCTCCACGGCAATCTATAGCGGAAGCAGCGAAAAAAGTATCTGCCTCGGCCACGACTTCAACTGCGTTGTCATGCGCGCGTATGTCTGTGACCGGTGTATGCCCTCGAATTTCAACTCCGAGATTCCGGGCTGCCGCCAGTGCGGCCTGAGTAAGCAAGAGCGGATCGACGCTATCTTCCTGGACAAAGAATGCAGGATGTCCGGCGCTGTGGATCGAAGGTTCCAGTCGTTGAAGCTCCGCGCGGGAAAGATTGCGATATTCGCTTGGCGCTGCACTCTCTTCCAGAAGCGCGATGGTGCCAATACGGCGGAAATCGACCTGCATGTTTCCGGCAGATTCTATCTTTTGCACGAATGCAGGAAACATGCGCGCACTTTCTATTGCCAGTGAACGCAAGGCCTCGGGCGTCTCAGGATCGGACGGGGCCAACATGCCGGCAGCTGCCGAAGAGGCTTCAGAGCCGGGTTCTTGACGATCGAGCACCAGCACGCTTGCGCCGCGTTCGCGCAGCTCCAACGCCAATGACACACCAATGATGCCCGCGCCGGCAATGATCACGTCCCAGGACTTCACATTGCAATTGTAATAAGGAGAGAGCTACTGGCTGTTGGAGTGAGCTTGTGCGGATTGATTCACCGGCCGGCCGTCACTATTGACCAGTTTGGAAAACACCACCAGCCGCTTGGGTGCGGGGCCAATGTAATACGTGGGATAACAGGTGATAAGCGTCAACTGCGGATTGTCAGTCGGCTTGATCACGCCGATGTCTTCCGGCATCACGATGCGTTTTCCCGTCACTTCATAGGTAAAAGTGCGGCCTCTGCGCCGAACCTGTATCTGGTCACCCTTGTTGAGTTCATAAATGTGACGGAAAAAAGTATCGCGATGGGCGGTGATCACCGCGTTTCCGGTTTCGCCCGGCTGCGCAGTCTCTTTCATATGGCCGGGACCTTCTGAAAGTTCGCGCCGCGAAGCGCCTTCCACCACGATGGCGTCCATCTGGATCTTTGGGATCTCCAAACGAGTGAGGATCTGATCGGATGAAATTGGGGCCTTCCCCGGAACGCTATTCGCCGCCTTCTCCGAGATGCCAACCGCCGCATTCCCCGGAACGCTCACCGTGGCTGCCTGGCGCTGCCATTCGGCTTCAAGATTCTTCTGGCCGCGATACATTCCCCAGTATTGTCCCGCGACATAGCCGAGCAGAACGACGCCTATAACCACAAGAGCAAGAGACATAACTCGTCGATTCACCAGTGGACGCAACTTGGCGACGTAGGCCATGATTTGGGGACGAACTGCCATAGCTTTATTAGATGCAGAATTCAGGCGCTCGTGCTGTAAAAGCTGCATTTACCATGGCTTGGCCGGTCACGCAGAGTACATTGGCCATCCGGAACGCCCTTTTCATTGACAGAGCAGCAGTTCTGCTCAACAATGATCGGCATAACCCCAAGCCCTTTTACTGGAGATAAATATGTCCGATGTGCCGCACGATGGCGGAAGCCCGGTAGTGCGCAATGTCCTGATGGTGGTTGCAGTGGTGTATTTGATCGGCACGGTGATCTTCATGGTCCAGGCGGAGGGGCGCATGAATGATCTGGAAAAAAAGCAGGCTGCGGCACAGGCGGAGCAGGCCAAGACAATGACGGACCTTAAGGCCTCACTCAACGTTCTGGCAGACCGCGCGGGAATGAACCACAAAGAGTTAAGCAAAAAGGCGCTGGAACTTCAGGCCAAAGAACATGAAACGGAAACTCGCCTGAAGGCCGATGAAGAAACCAGCAAGCAGCAGATTGGCGCGGTGACCAGTGATGTTAACGGGGTCAAAGGCGAAGTGGTAAAGGTAAGCGCCGACGTGACCGATACCCGGAACGATCTGGCCGTGACCAAAGGAAAGCTCGATCATGCCATCGGCGATTTGAACAAACACAGCGAGCTGATTGCCACATCCCATGACGAACTGGAGATGCTCAAGCATCGCGGCGACCGGGATTATTTTGAGTTCACTCTGCAGAAGGACAAAACTCCAACACATTTGTCAATCGTGAGCTTGCAGCTCAAGAAGACCGATCCCAAGAAGAGCAAGTTCACGTTGTACGTGCTGGCGGAAGACAAAAAGATCGAGAAGAAGGACCGCACCATCAACGAGCCGCTGCAGTTTTATACCGGTCGCGACCGCGCACTGTTTGAAGTGGTGGTGAACAGCGTGGACAAGAACACCATAACCGGGTATCTATCAACACCCAAAAATATAGCCACAACGCAATTGCCAAGCCACGCGCCCAGTTCGCAATAAAATCTTTTACAGCATCAACAGAAGGCACGGTTAGCCGTGCCTTTTTCTTTTCGTCACAGTGAACGGCGCGAGTTTTTGGCGATCAGATAGACTGGTTTGTCTCCATGGGTGAACACAAACAACAGAGCAGGTCTTTGAGTGGCGGCCAGTTGGCCGGTTATGTTGCTCTTTGCCTGATCTGGGGAAGCACGTGGTTGGCGATCCGAGTGGTAGTGCGAGATGTTCCGCCGCTTGAGGCGGCTGCCCTGCGCTTTTTTGCCGCGGGAGTGCTGTTGCTGGGAATGGCCCTGGCACAGAAACGACCCTGGCCTGATGGAACTCAGTGGAACGCCCTTCTGGTATTGAGCGTGTCCATCATGGCTGTGCCTTATGGATTGCTGTTTTGGGCTGAACAACACGTGACGTCTTCAATGAGTGCTGTTTTATATTCCGCGATGCCGCTGGCGGTTTCACTATTCACTCCGATCATCACGCACCACAAGGTCCCCCGCCGGGCGGTCTTTGCCATGGTGATAGCTTTTGGCGGCTTGCTTACGCTTTTCTATCAGGATTTAAGTAAGACCCGCCAGGTGTTAATTGGTGGCGTGGCGGTCCTGGTGGCGATGTTGCTGAGCTCATGGTCAGTGGTCTATGCGAAGCAGCGCTTGCATGATGTTGATGCAGTTGTTTCAACCGGACTGCAGCTGTTCATGGGGTCCGTGGCGCTGCTCTGGGGAACGTGGGCGCTGGAAGCGCACCAGCATGCCGTGTGGACCAGAACTGCGGTGTTTGCGTTGACATACCTCACGATCTTCGGGTCAGCGGCCGCCTTTGTTATTTACTATTGGCTATTGAAAAAGCTGCAACCGTACCAGCTTTCATCCATCAGCCTGATTATTCCCCTGGTGGCATTAATTGCGGGGCTTTGGTACGGCGAACCTGTGTCATGGGTGATGGTGGTTGCAATTATCGCGGTGCTGGGTTCGGTGCGCTCTGTGCTGGTGGCGGAAAAGGAGAAGGATCCGGAGGGTGATGACATTCTGATGCTGCGGGATAGAGCGCAATGACGCTGGCGGCTATGCTTCTGCTGGTGGTTATCGGGTTTTGCGCCGGCGGTTTTGGCGCATTGGCCGGAGTGGGCGGAGGCATTATCGTGACGCCGCTGCTGGCCATTTATTTTGGATTGCCGATGCACCAGGCCATTGGCGTGACTCTGCTGTGCGTGATTGCCACCTCCACTGCAACTTCTTCGATGTACGTGGAGCGCCACGTTACCGACGTGCGCCTGGGCATGACGCTGGAACTGGCGACCACTGTGGGCGCTTTGATTGCGGCGCTGGTGGCGCATCATGTCAATCGGCGGACGCTGGCGGTGCTGTTTGCCTGCTTTCTGCTTTACAGCGCAGGCTCCATGATCAAGAAGGCCTGGGATTCACGCCATGCCAAGAGGGAAGAAGTTATTCATGACTACACGCCGCAGAACTATCCGGCGGGGCTGGCGGCTTCACTCATTGCGGGCGGATTTTCCGGGCTGCTGGGCATGGGCGGCGGGCCGGTTAAGGTGCCGGTGATGCTGCTGTTTATGAAAGTTCCGTTGCGCGTGGCGGCGGCCACCAGCAACTTTATGATCGGAGTTACGGCGGCGACGAGCGCTTACGTTTACTGGGGACGCGGCGACGTTCGCGTGGATATTGCCGCGCCGTTAGTTGCCGGCGTCTTTGCTGGATCACTGCTGGGCGCGCGAATCTCTCCTAAAATCCGCTCATTTTATATTCTTATGTTGCTGGTGTGCATTACCGGCTGGCTGGCCACCCAGATGATTTACAAACTATTGACGGGAGGGTTCCAATGAGCCGGCAGGACGTTGCTGCTGACCGGGTGCTGTCTCATACGCTGAAATTTGGCGCGTACACAGCTTTTGCATTAATCATAGCGGGATTGCTGCTGCAATTCGCAGTGCCGTGGGGCGCCAAGGTGGCTGCTGCCGGGCTGCTGGTTCTGCTGGCTACGCCGGCGCTGCGAATTATTGTTGCCTGCCTGCAGTTTTTGCGCGAGCACGATTTCAAGTATGCTTTGGTGTCGTTTGGCGTGCTGGCGATTGTGGTGCTGGCATATGTGCTGGGAATACACGCCTGAACTTTATATTGCTTCACCGCTAAGGGCACGAAGGATCGAATGCCAGGCAGAGCATAAACGGAAGCTTTTTCAATTCTCGGGATTTACTGGAGTGGGTTGATGAAGAAATATTTGCTGCTGTTATTGATCTTAGTTTTTGTGGCTGGTGGAGCGGCTGTTGCGCAAACGCTGCCGCCGGTCTCAACATTTTCCATTGTCGCCATCGATCCGCAAACCGGTGAGATGGGCGTGGCCGTGGCTTCCAGATATTTCTCAGTGGGATCGGTTGTACCATGGGCCATGGCGGACGTGGGAGCGGTGGCGACACAGGCGAATGTCAACGTCGGCTATGGACAGCAGGCGCTGGACCTATTGCGGCAGGGGCTTACGGCGCCGGAAGTGCTGAAGAAAATTCTGGCGGACGACAAGTTTGAAGGCAAAGACGGGCGGCAGGTGGCAATCGTGGACGCGAAGGGAAATGTTGCGGCTTACACCGGCCCCAATGCACCCAAGTGGGCTGGCGACCGGCAGGGCAAAACGTGGTCGGCGCAAGGAAATATTCTGGTAGGCGCGCAGGTGCCGGAGGCCATGGGCAAGGCGTTTGAAGCGACACAGGGCGAGCTGGCGGAAAAACTTTTTGCCGCACTCAAGGCGGGCGACTCAGTGGGTGGCGATGCGCGAGGACGCCAATCTGCGTCAATGCTGGTGGTGAAGAAGTTGGGCGGACGCAACATCAACAATGATCGCTACGTTTACATCAATGTGGACGACAATCCTGATCCGTTTACCGAATTGCGACGCCTGCTGGATTTGAATTTGGCTTACAACTATGGCGACCAGACGTTTAAGGCGCTGGATGCCGGGGACATGCAGAAGGCGCGCGCCGCGTCGTTGAAGGCGGTGCGGTATACGCCGAACAGTTTTGGCAGCCACATGCGGCTGGCGTTTCTGGACTATTTCACTGGCGATAAGGCGGCGTCTCTGGATGAGTTTGGCAAGGCCAGAACGATCAATCCCAAAGACTTTGATAAGCAATGGAAAGAAGAAATGGATTTTGATCGCTTCAAGCCTATGGCCAGCGACAAAGAGTTTCTACAAAAATTGTTTCCCAACGGAGTTCCTCAATGATCCGCAACGATGCCCAACGGATGAGAACAAATTAATGTAGCGAATTATTTCATTATTAACGCTGGCGCATCTGTCACTGTGCTTTAATCAGTGATATCGCCTTGACTGGAGTGAAAGAAGTTAGACGGAGTTTTCGGATCACCCTCTTGACCCGATTGGCTTTTCTTTCCTGCTCACAGGCCCCCGAGCCTCAACGCCAGCCAGAGCGAAACCTAAAATGGAGGTCACCAATGCCTACCTTGCTGACTGAAGCTCCCCCGGAAACCGCTCCGCAGACCGCAGCAGCGTTACCCGCTTTTACCTCACCCAGCAGCAAACCGGGAATGGGCGCCATTCTTATGGATGGCGGCTGCCTGTATCGCGTATGGGCGCCGAATGCCCAGGCTGTGACACTGGGCGGCGATTTTTTTCGTTCCGGCAATACGTCGCCGATCGACTGGCAGGAGATTCCTTTGCAACGCGACGCCGCGACCGGCGAAGGCGCGTCTTACTGGTCGGCCTTTGTACCCGGCGCGCTGCACGATTCGCATTACAAATTTCATGTTCGCAATGATTCTGCGCCGACGGAGTGGAAGAGCCCACACTGGAAACATGACCCGTACGCCCGAGATGCTATCTCATTCGCCAGCAACTCCATTGTCGTGGACCGGAACTTTGACTGGTCGGGCGACAACTTCCAGATGCCGCCCTGGAACGAACTGGTGATTTACGAGCTGCACATCGGCACATTTGGCCGCAATGAGCCCAACCAGAAATCCGATTTTACTTCCGCAATTGGACGGCTGGATTACCTGCGCGATCTGGGCGTTAACGCGATTGAAGTACTGCCCGCGTTCGACTTCGACACGGACACTTCCATGGGATACAACCCGGGGCTTCCGTTTGCGGTGGACAACGCATACGGCGAGCTGCAGGCGATGAAGAGTTTCATCAAAGAGGCGCACAGGCGCGGCATCGCCGTGATTCTGGACGTGGTCTATAACCATTTTGGACCGGAAGGACTGGATGATTGTCTGGGCCGGTATGACGGCGCATATCCTCCGGGCACGTGGGGGATTTACTTTTATGAAGATGATCGACGGTACACTCCGTGGGGCGATACCCGGCCCGACTTTGGGCGGGGCGAAGTACGTTTGTATATCCGCGACCATGCCATGACTTGCCTGGACGAAATACGCGCGGACGGACTGCGGCTTGATTCCACCGTTAACATCAGGTTTGACGATCTCGGTTTCAATCCTGAAGGCTTTACCCTGCTGCGTTATCTGGGTGAGGAGAAAAGGAAAAGTTCGCCGTGGAAAATTTTGATCGCCGAAGATCTGCAGAACGATGACACCCTGACCCGCGACGCTCTTGCCGGCGGCATGGGCCTGGACGCGCAGTGGGACAACTGGTTTTCAGGCCGGGTGCGCAACGCGATGTTTGCGCTTGACGACAACAAGAGAAATCCGCAGCAAGTGGCCGAGGCGATCAGCAAGTCTTATAACTCCTCGGGCGCTTTTCAGCGGGTGACATATACGGAATCCCACGACGATGCTAGGAGCGCGCGGGTCCCCAGCCTGATTGATGGAGGCAATCCCACAAGTGTTTACGCGCTCCGGCGCGCAGCGCTGGGCGCCGCTCTTATGCTCACCGCGCCGGGAGTTCCCATGCTGTTTATGGGGCAGGAATTTCTGGAACCCAAGCCATGGAACGACAGCGCGGACTTTGCGCTGGATTGGGGCCGGATTGTCAGCTTTTCCGGGATGGTGGAGCTGCACCGGCGATTGATCCGCCTGCGGCGCAATCAGGACAACAACACGCGAGGCCTATGCGGCGGCAACGTGAATGTCTTTCACGTGAATCCTGAAGGCGTGATTGCGTTTCATCGCTGGGCACAGGGCGGGCCGGGTGACGACGTGGTGGTTGTGGCCAACCTGAGCAGCCGCCGCTGGGACAGCTACAACGTCGGCTTCCCCCGCGAGGGCACATGGTACCTGCGCTTCAACAGCGACTGGCAGGGTTACTCGAACCAGTTTACGAACGTGGGTTATGACACCACGGCTGCTGCACCCGGAAACCAGGGAATGCCGGCCAACGGAAACGTGGGCCTGGGGCCGTACAGCGTGATTGTGCTGTCCCAGTAAATTGTGCGGTGCGCCGCTCTCTGAACAGGGTGGCGCGCATGCTCTCCTTGTTGAGTCCAAAGTAGCGGGTATGCATCTATCTACATATGCAGACCTCAAACAAATTCAGCATGGCTGAAGCGATTGCACTTCTCACGCGTACTCCAGCAACGCTGAACGCGCTGTTGCGCGGATTGCCTGACATCTGGGCGCGTGGCAACGAGGGCAACGATACCTGGAGCGCGTTCGATATTGTGGGCCACCTGAATGTTGCGGAGCGTACTGACTGGATGCCACGGGTGCGGACCATCCTTGAGAATGGCGAGGCGCGGGCATTTGATCCTTTTGACCGCTTTGCGCAGACGAGAGAGAGCGAAGGCAAGTCGCTGGAGCAATTGCTGGATGATTTCGCTCGCCTGCGGAGCAAGAGCTTAGCGGCTATGCAAGCGCTGAACCTGCAATCGGCAGACCTGGGGCGGCGCGGAACACATCCCGCGCTGGGACCGGTTACGCTGTCGGAACTTCTGGCTACATGGGCCGTTCACGATCTTACGCATCTGCATCAACTATCGCGAGTGATGGCCTACCAGTACCGTGATGCGGTGGGGCCGTGGAGCGGGTTTCTGGGCGTGCTCAAGTGTAGTGGGCATAGCGCGCCGTAAGGGCGAAATTTCTAGCGCTCACCACTCTTGCATTTTTCACAATATTCGATTGCTTCCTTCGTCTTGTTGACTGCGTCTTCATGGTCCGCACGGCGGCGGTCCCAATAGTCAACGAGTTTATTGGCAAGCGGCTTCTTCTCGGCGTCCGATTCCGACTGCGCAGAACTGCGAGCCGAGGTAAACAGAATATTGAACATCATTACGCGCTTCCAGGCACTTGCGGCCCTGGTCAGCTCGAATGCCCGCATCGCTCCTGTCTGTCGCCAGAGCTTTCTTCATGTCCTCAAGGCTACGAGATTCGTTATCGATCTGTTTCTCAAGGTCATTGATTTTGTCTTCGATGTCTTTTTTATCGGAATCACTGGCGTCGGACTTTTTTCTTTCGAGGTCATCCTTCTGCTTTTTCAGGGACTCGATTGCATCCTCTTTCCCTTTGATCGAATTCGCAAGCGCCTGGTTCTCCAGAAGGTCCTTGCAGCCGAATTGTTTCTGCTTGCACTCCTGCTCAACAAAGTCTGAAGCCCGTTTGCATCGGTCTTTCAAGTCCGCGTTGGGAATAGAGGTGCAGCCCTCGTTACGGTCCGCCGCCTCGGATGCAGCCTTGTATTCCTCTAGTGTTTGTGCCCGTACACCTGTTCCAATCCCAGCCATAACGAACGCGAGGATAAGGGACAGCCGTCCAATCGAAGTCATGAAGCACCCCTCTTCGCCAATCTTCAGCCGCCGATTTGCAAAATCGGTGCTGTCGAGAATAGTGAAGGTTGAGGAGAATTCGTTTCAAGGTATTGTTTGTGAATTGCGAGACGCCAGATTGTCATACCACAATAGAAATGTCCCCATCCTTAACTCATTAGAAATGTCCCCTTTTGGTTGATGTTGAGAACAGCAGTGAGTGAGCCGGGATGGGGTGCGGGGTAGGGGCGGCGATTGAGCCCCTGCCCTGCTCCCGGCAACGTAGTCAACCCCGACTGCTGTTCGGCTTGCATGCTTTTTCGTCAAGA
>DASXIL010000410.1:0-2439 GCA_036497985.1 Candidatus Angelobacter sp.
GGTGTGGCACGGCAATACGCTCTATCTCTGCGGGCACATCGGACTTGATCCGAAGACTGGGCGGCCGCCTGCCACAGCTGACGAAGAAGCGCGCTTGGTGATGGACGGCGTAAAGCGAACACTGGAATCCGCCGGACTGACCATGGAAGATCTTCTTTCGGTCCAGATCTTTTGCTCAGACGTTTCACTTTTTGAAGCTTTCAACCTGGTTTATCGAACTTATTTCAAAGGCGAATTTCCAGCGCGGGCATTCCTGGGCTCGGGCAAGCTGCTGTTCGACGCCCGCTTTGAAGTGCAGGGAATCGCCGGAAAATCTTGAGCGGGCTTGCCGGCTTACTCGGCCGTCGTGGGATCGATTGTTGTTTTGATTTCTGAAACCTTATTAGCGGGGAAGCCGCCCTGGCTGGCGTGCTCACGCACCATCTTTTCATTGGGCGCAATGTAGACGCAGTATATCTTGTCCTGAGTCACGAAGCTTTCCACCCATTGGATTTGTGGTCCCATGTTCTTCAGTACACCACAGGATTTCTGAGAGATGGCCTGGAGTTCTTCGGGTTTCAGGTTTCCCGCGCCGGGAATTTCGCGCTCAATGACGTATTTGGGCATGTAAAAGCCTCCGTGGATTGGACACTAAATCTAGCACCTGGCATAAAAGAACAGCAAGGCGTCAGCACCGAACATTTCATTGGAGCGACGCGGGCAGGAAAGAATCAAGATTCAATTGCAGCAGGTCTCCTATGCGGTTAATGCTGATGTCTGCAGGAGGATAGGCGGCAAGAATTTTGGGATCGAGCGCGTAGTGGCCTTGCCTGGGGAAAACCGTGGTGACCTTGCTGCCCCAGATTTTTTTTACCTCAGCAAGAATGCGGATTTTGTCGTCGATAAGAACGTAATGATCGGCAGGGAAGCGGCGTTCCACGTCGTCCAGTTCTTTTTCCTTGTGAATATAGATCAGCACGTTGCCATTGACTGATTCATAAATCCCGGAGCGCTCAACCTTGCGTGGCTGGAAGACAACATCGCCATCAGACAGGATGGCGGCAGTGCCCCATCGTTTGACGTGTTCAATGGCATCGAGCGAATCAGGATAAAGCCGTGTGGCAAACGGATAATTGATGAGAAAGTGTGAAACCGTAAGCAGGCTGGGATCGCGCGGGTACTCCAGGCGGTAACGCTGGAGCGCGCCCAGATAATCCGCATAGCCAAGCTCGGTGCGGATTTGCTCAAAGAAGTCCCAGTAATGCTGCTGGCGTTCCGGGCCAACCTGCTGCTCCAGATGGCGCTTGAGATCGGCGGTAACGCGATCGTTATCGAGTAGCGTGTTGTCAACGTCAAAAAGAAAGACGAGATTGGGCATGTTCTGAAGAAAATCTTATCAAGCGCGCGGATGAAATCAAAAAATGAAGGGCTGCCCCGAAGGCCAGCCCTTTTAGACGTTGGCGGTGAAAACGTTAGGCTGAAGCAGAGCGAGCCTGCGCAGGAGGCTGGAACGCAGCCTTTACTTCCGGCTTGAGCAGGTACCAGATAACGAAAGCATCTACCGCGATCCAGAATACGCTCCAGATCACAGCAAAGGCATTGAAATGAGCCAGAGATCCGAGTAATCCAAACAACTGCAGGGCCGCGCTGATGGCGTACAAGATGATGCTGACGATGCGCGCCCATCCCTTGAGCTTCCATAAGCCGAATCCCACTAAAGCAATGACTCCGCCCACAATGATGATGAACACTCCAGCCGCAGCGCCCAATCCGGCAAGAATGCCGGCTGCGCCTGCACTGCCCTGGCCCTGTTGACTCAGCATTGTGGCTATGAACCCGCCTCCCAAAATCATGCCAATTCCACCCAGGAGACAAAAGGCGGCCCCGATAAAGTTGAGAATCGCAAGAATTGTAACGCCCGTCGGTCTACCCATACGCATTCCTCCTCTTGAAGTTGCTGTGCTGCCGCGTATTCTACTCACACTTTGCCCGATTCGAGCGGAGAAATTTACAGCTTGAACAAGGATTGGAACCTAGAGTGCCATGGCTTCCGTTACTGTCCAGTGGGGTGTGCCTCCGGGGCGGCTGGCGACGAGAGCGCCCACACGATTGGCGAAAGCGGCGATCTGGGACGCAGACCAGCCGGCATGGATTCCGTGGAGAAGCGCAGCAGAAAAAGCGTCGCCGGCGCCGATGGTGTCGGCGACTTTTATGGGAAAGCCGGGCGACTCCAGATATTCATTGTTCATCAAGAGCGCGCAGCCTTTTGGCCCTAGAGTGATGCATACAGCATCAAGCTGAAAGGCGCGGAGGCAGTTGCGGGAGAACTGCTCAAATGAGTCGCCTTGGAGCCCGCTAATCTCCTTGAGCGCGGGAACTTCCTGCTCATTCAATTTGAGGATGTTAGCGTGCCGGGCAAGTGTGTGGACGAGTTCAGGAGTGAAGGAATTGGTTCGGAGG
>DASXIL010000411.1:0-8516 GCA_036497985.1 Candidatus Angelobacter sp.
ACCTGAGCTTGCCGGTTGAATGCTGTGGTATAGGCGGATAAAGGGTAATTAATCTTCCGCCAACCTTCAGCGCACGAAATGACTCTGCCCAGACGCTTTCACCCACGCCATCCAGCACAAGATCGAATTTCGGATGCACGCTACTGATCTTCTCGCGCGTGTAATCAATCGGCAGATCGGCGCCCAGTTCACGCAATAGATCCTGGTTACGCGTGCTGGCCGTGGCGGCAACATAAGCGCCAAAGGTCTTTGCAATCTGGATCGCCATCACGCCTACGCCACCGGAGCCGGCATGAATCAGCACTCGCTGTCCCGGCTTAAGCCGGCCCTGATTCACCATCGCCTGCCACGCGGTCAACGCCGTCAAGGGCACGGTTGCCGCTTCTTCATGGTTTAGAGTCTTTGGCTTCGCCGCAAGCGATTTCTCCGGCACCACCACATATTGCGCGTATGTGCCTCGATATGTCTTGGCGACATAGCCATCTTTCATGCCGTAAACTTCGTCGCCGGGCTTGAAGAGCGTCACTGAAGGTCCAACCTCTTTCACCATGCCGGAAAGATCGCATCCCCAGATCACGGGAAACACCACCGGCATCACGGCATGCAGCAGGCCCTGCCTCAGCTTCCAGTCCACCGGGTTCACACTCGCGGCGTGCACCTCCACCAGAACGCCGTTCGGCCCCACGCGCGGGATTGGCAAATCATCGGTGATTTCCAGTACCTCAATGCCGCCGTATTGTTCGGCAATCACAGCTTTCATGGCAGATGGACCGCCCTCCGCGCGAATACTAAAGGAATCTTTGTCTGCTTTTCCACAGCGGATTTCATGTTATACCGTTCTGAGCCACCAATCGGACACCATGGACTTCGATCAACTGGAAACATTTCTTGAGGTCGCGCGCCACACCAGCTTTTCCCGCGCGGCGGAGAAGCGCTTTCGCACGCAGCCGGCTATTTCATCGCAGATCCGCGCTCTGGAAGAAGAAATCGGCGCTCGTCTGTTTGACCGCAGCGGTGGGAAGGTAGCGCTTACCGGCGCGGGCAAGGTGTTCCAGCAATACGCGGAGCACACCCTGGACGCCCGCAAGACCATGCTGGTCACCGTAGCGGAAATGGAACGCGTCCCGCGGGGAGAAATCGTTGTGGGCGCCAATGAAGGCACCTGTCTCCACATCCTGCCGGAAGTTTTTGCCGAATTTAAAAAACTCTATCCCAACGTCGGAGTCCAGATCAGCCGGCTGGAGCGCGCCAAAATTCTGGAATCGATCATTGAGAATTCAGTCGATTTTGGCGTAGTTTCCGCTCCGGTGGATGACAAGCGCCTCACCGTTGTGAATATTCATCGCGACGAGTTGGTCATCATCGCGCCGCCCGGGCATCCGCTCAGCCTTATGTCGCAGGCCGGCATTGCCGACGTTGTCGCTTTTCCGCTGCTGCTTCCCAAGCTTGGCCGCACGCGTGACTCAATAGAAAATCTGTTTGAAGAGCGCCGCCTCAAACCCAGGATCGCCATGGAACTCGATTCCAGCGAGCTGCTCAAGCGCTTTGTGGCCGCTGACGTTGGCGTCGGCTTTATCGCCCGCTCCAACGTCATGGAAGACGTAAAAGCAGGTGTATTGGCGGCAATCCCCATGGCCGACGCTTCTCTCCGCCGTGATCTGGCGCTCGTCTTCCGCAAAGATAAAGCCTTGAGCCGCGCAGCGCTGGCGTTCATGGAAATCGCTGTCAAGATCAAGCACGCTCCCTTGACTGCAGCCGCATCGCAACCGGTCGTCTAATCTCTTTTCGGAATTTTCTGTATCTCAACTTCGGGCCAGTGAGAATTGCCGCCACATGCAGTCCTTGCTTCGCTCCAAATGCACCAACTCCGGTGCATATGAGAAAAGCTCAAGCTTCTTCTGCGATCCTGTTTTCCGGGCCTTAAAGTTTTACACAAATTTTCTGCGCTCAACTGTCTGCGTGTGTTATTTTTTTTATTCACGAAAAAACCAGCTTTTTGGAGGCAAGCAAATTGGGTTTAAACATGGTGCCGAAGCGCATCTTCCTGACCAACGGAGTGGGCAAGCACAAAGAAAGACTCACATCTTTTGAGTTGGCGCTCAGGGATGCGGGAATCGCGGCACAGAACCTGGTCCGGGTTTCCTCCATTTTCCCTCCTCACTGCAAGCTGATCTCGCGCAAGGAGGGCGTGAAATATCTGCATCCTGGTGAAGTCACTTTTGCCGTGGTCGCGGAGAACTCCACCCGGGAACCGCATCGTCTCACTGCCGCCAGCATTGGCCTGGCCATGCCTGCGGACCGCAGCACTTACGGCTACCTGAGTGAGCACCATTCTTTTGGCGAAGCTGATGACGTAGCCGGTGAATACGCTGAAGAACTGGCCGCAGAAATGCTCGCCACGACTCTCAACGTGGATTTCAATCCTGATACTTCCTGGGACGAGAAAAAAGAGATTTACCGGATCTCCAACAAGATCGTCCGCACCACCAACATCACCCAGAGCGGCGTCGGAGACAAGCGCGGCCTTTGGACCACGGTAATTGCGTCGGCGATCTTGATCTTCGAATAAAAGCGGGATTGCATCCCGGAAGCGGAGAACTACTTCTGCCGAGGGCGGGAACGTAGATCTTTAAATTTATGGCGCCTTCCGGCTCCAGCACTGGGAAACAACTCGAATCGATTTGGAACCTCGGTGGACTGACCGTCTGGCAGCTCACCAAAAGAGTCGTCCATGGCATGGACGAAGATGACCTTTTCGGACGTGCTTCTGAACTGGCTTACAATTTCCTGCTTGCCCTCTTCCCCCTGCTGCTGTTCATACTCACCTTGTTTGGCTTGTTTGCCCGCAGCAGCGAGCTGCAAAGAAGTCTGCTGTCCTACTTCGCGGATTTCCTTCCACCCTCGGCGTTCCAGCTATTGAAGGCAATCACACTCGAGATGGCCGCGAATGCTACAAGTGGCAAGCTCACGTTTGGCATCGTGCTGACCCTTTGGTTTGCTTCCGGCGGCATGAGTTCGATGATTTCTACTCTGGACGCGGTCTATCACGTACGCGAATCTCGTAGCTGGTTCAGGGGCCGGGTCATCGCACTCGGGCTGACAATCGCAATTTTGATTCTCCTCATAATTTCCCTGTTTATCGTGCTTGTGGGCGGATACTTTAGTGATTGGATCGCTATAAAGCTTCACTTGAAGTGGATCATCGTGATCGCCTGGAAGGGCTTTCAATGGGTGGCCGTCGTGCTTTTCGTGGCTTTGTCTTTTTCGCTGATCTATTACTTCGGACCGAGCCTGGGCCAACGTCAGTGGCACTGGATTACGCCCGGTTCAATTTTTGGTGAATTCCTTTGGCTGGCTGCTTCGGCGGGTCTTCGCGTCTACCTACATTTCTTCAATACATACACGGCGACCTATGGATCTCTTGCAGCCATAATGATTCTCCTCATTTGGCTGTACGTCACGGGACTTGCATTCCTCATCGGCGGGGAGATTAACGCCCAGATCGAGCGCAGGTGATAGTATTTGTTTCAGGCAGGATAATGATGCTTCAGGACCTCAAAAACAAAGCGGGCGAAGTCAAATTTCGAGCCAAGCTCTTTGAACAGCAGGTAGAAGGAACAGCAACGCTCGCGGGCGAGCTTACTTCCACCGAAATGCTGAACGAGATGCGGCGGCGCATGGAGATCACTCGCCGCGATTTTGCAGAGTTGGCGCAGTCCGGAGTGTTGCAAAGCCCATTCCTGGAATTGGGCGCGGAACGCTGCCAGCGGTCTCTGGTCCTGGCAAATGATTTTGCTCTCAATGGCTACGCCGCCGACTTGTCCTTTGAGAGCCTTCGATACGCTGATTTTCTTGCGCAGCAGGAAAAACTGTCCAGAATTCCACAGCGAGTCTGTTGCGATGCATACAAGCTGCCATTTGCAGATGATTCCATTGGGTTCGCATTTTGCTACCAGACTCTGCACCACTTCCCCGATCCCACGCCAATCTTTAGAGAGATCTACCGCGTTTTGCGTCCGGGAGCCGTATTGCACGTGGATGAAGAACCGATTCGGCGGACCTGGAAACTGAATCTATGGAAACGTCGCGTGTTCCCCAAGGGACGCGAAAACAAATATCTGCGTTACGCCAAGGACTATCTACTCGATTTCATCTCTGAACCGCACGTAAGCGAGGTTGATTACGGCATATGTGAAAATGATGATATCTCCCTCGTCGAGTGGGAAAGAGCAATTGGGCAGGCCGCAAACAAGAAGATACGTTTGAAGCTGCTGCCCGTCCCGCGCGCGATGAGCCGAGTCACGCACGATCCTGGGCATTGGGGATTGAGATCGTCAATGTGTCAAGGGCTGGGCGGCATCTTGCAGGCGACGATTACACCGAAACCTGTCCGGCAGGAAACGGCCATATCACGCGAGCCTCTTTGCTGCCCGGTATGCCGCGGTCCGCTGGCCGCAACTCCAAATTCGCTGTTTTGTGAAAAATGTTCTGCGAATTACCCAACCTGCGATGGCATCCGTATGCTCCTACCGCAGGATGAATTACAAAGCCTCTATCCGGAGGCCGTCCGGACGGTTGCTCAGGAAAATCACAACTCATTGTGACCTGGTGAAAGCTTCTTTCAGGAATTTGCCGGCATCTCGCCCCATAAGGGAATTAGAGTGCGACCTTTCTCTGCAACGATGCCTTCTTGTATGTCTTGCCCAATCGCTCAAACACCGCGGCGCACATAATCGGCAGGCCAACCGTGGCGTCGATGAACACCTCGCCAAAGCGGCCGCCTTCCGCCGGCGGGACAAACTTGCCCCAGGAAATCGCCTCAGAATAAGGTGAGCCGGAAAGTCCGCCCCAGTAGACCGGCTCAGGACAAATGCGGACGCCATAGTGATAGCGTTTGAGCGGAACATCTTCTCCTGCGCGACGCACCCGCAGCTCGCAGTAAGGCCCAAATTGTTGCGCCCAGTTTCGCGGCACGCCGCCGCCAATCGTCAGGATACCTAGCTTCTTCTGCTGCAACAACGTTTCCGCAAAGTAATTCAGGTCAAGGAAAGGATCGTAGCGCAACTGCGGCTTGCCTTCCCTGGCGCGCATGCGATTATTCAGCGCCACATCCAGCCCCATTTCTGAATCGGTAAAGGCCGGAACAAAGACTGGAACATTCTTCTCATACGCCGATTTCAAAATTCCACGCCCCTTGGCATGGTGCTTCAGGTGATCGCCAATGGCCCGGTTCAGCTTCCATGAACACATGATCTGCTGCGGGTCCCACTTGCCCAGCACTTCTTCCATCACCAGTTCAACGTGATCAAGGTTTTGCTCTGGCTCCAGCGTGTCATAAACGCGGTTATAGCCCGCTTCATAGAGCTCCACATCGCTCATTCTGGGGTCATAGCGATAGTGTTTGCAGCCGGTAGCTTCCACCAAGCCATGCGCCATTAGCGCGCCGGTGGAAACCACGGCATTCACCAGCCCTTTATCGATCAAGTCGCAGACGATCAGGCCCTGCTTAGCCACGGTCATGGCTCCGGCAAGCGTCATTACCACAAAGCAGTCTTTATCGCGGGCCATTGCTTCCAGCACGTCCACTGCCTCTCCCAGTTGGCGGCCGGTAAACGCCGTATCGGCCATGCCGCGCATCAGGTCGCTGATGCTTTTGGCTTTGGAAAGGTCCAGCGGAAAAACGGGAGAAAGCTTGTCCTGCACCGGATCGTGCAGCTTGCGGTCAATGCCTGTGCCTTCCTGCTTCTTACTCAATGCTTCACCTCTGGGGATTCTTGTGGTCGGGCAAACTTTAAAAACTAAACGCTGTGGGCCGCGGAGTCAAACGGAGAGTATTTGATATGCTTGAGATGATTTCACAATTGCCAGAATTGCCAAATCGCCGGAATTGAAAATGCTCCGTGCGGCAGATTTCTCAATTTGGATTCTTTGGCAATTTTGCCATTTTTTGGCAATCGATCGAGACTTCTGATGCCTGATCCAAGCTCGTTTACTGTCGGCCTGATCCAGATGCACTGCTCCGCCGATCCTGACGACAACGTTCGCCGGGCCGTGGAAAAAGTCCGCTCCGCTGCAAAGCAAGGCGCGCAGATGGTCTGCTTGCCCGAGCTTTTTCGCACGCAATATTTCTGCCAGCGTGAAGATGCCGCGCTTTTCGACCTGGCTGAGCCCATTCCCGGCCCAACCACTGAAGCTCTCTCGGCTGTGGCCCGCGAAACTAAAACTACCATCGTGGTATCCGTCTTTGAACGCCGTGCGCGCGGCCTGTATCACAACACGGCGGTTGTTCTTGATGCCGATGGCAGCACCAAAGGCCTCTATCGCAAGATGCACATTCCAGACGATCCTCTTTATTACGAGAAGTTTTACTTCACTCCGGGCGACCTTGGCTTTAAGGCCTTTGATACCGAATATGGACGCATGGGAACGCTCGTCTGCTGGGACCAGTGGTATCCCGAAGGTGCGCGCCTGACCGCGTTGCAAGGCGCAAATATTCTTTTTTATCCCACGGCAATCGGCTGGCACCCTGACGAAAAAGCTGAGTTCGGCACGGTGCAGCACGACGCTTGGCGTACCATCCAGCGTGCCCATGCCATCGCCAACGGTGTTTTTGTAGGTGTGGTCAATCGTGTAGGCCACGAGTTTGGTGACATTCGCGGAAATCGCGCCCAGGGCAAAGGCCTGGAATTCTGGGGCGGATCTTTTCTCTGCGATCCTTTCGGACGGATCATCGCGGAAGCTTCACACGACAAGGAAGAAATTCTGATCGGCCAATGCGACCTGAAACATCTTGAAAACGTTCGCCGCAACTGGCCATTCCTTCGCGACCGCCGCATTGACAGTTACAGCGGCATCACCCACAGGTTTTTGGATTAACTGTGGCGATCCAAATGAGAATTGAATCAGAAGGGCTTCAACCAACGATAATGTTTGGGACATCATTGCCAATTCAGACCTGTCATCCTGAGCGAAGCGCATCGAAAACTTGTCCACATGAGGCTGACTGGCGCGGAGTCGAAGGACCCCGGGAATTTTTCGGTCTAGAAAACCACCCCAAGGCGTTCTCTAGAACATTCCCTGTTGTTGTATTTTCGATTGAAATATCCTTGGGATGTTTCGGCTCGCGCTCGCTGGCGTTGGCACTTGCTCAACATGACAGGGTGATACGCTTTTGAAAAAGCAAAGAGCATCCTTGCATACGCAGCAACCCACACCCCGATCTCTTGGCTACCGCATGCCTGCCGAATGGGAGCCACATCAATCCACGTGGCTGGCGTGGCCGCACAACCGCTCTGACTGGCCGGGAAAATTTGACGCCATTCCGTGGGTTTTTGCCGATATCATCCGCCACATTGCGCAGCATGAAGACGTAAATCTGATCGTTGCTTCTGCGCGTGAAAAACAGACAGCACGAGAGGTCTTGAAGCGCGGCCATGTCGATGCCAAGCGCGTGAAGTTTCACATCTGGCCCACCAACCGTATCTGGACTCGCGATTCCGGCCCGATCTTTATCAGAAACCAACAAGGCGTCGCCCTAACCAATTGGCGCTTCAACGCCTGGGCCAAGTATCCGGACTGGAAGCATGACAATCAGCTTCCTGAGCGCATCGCCAAAAAGCTCAAGCTCCAGCAGTTCATTCCGATCATCGAACGCAACGGCAAGCCGCATCAGGTGGTATTGGAAGGCGGCAGCATTGACGTGAATGGCCAAGGCCTGATGTTGACCACCGAAGAGTGTCTTCTCAGCAAGATCCAGCAGCGCAACCCAGGACTTTCACAACGCGATCTCGAACAGACTTTTGCGGATTATCTTGGGGTAGAAAAAGTAATCTGGCTGGGATGCGGCATCAAGGGCGACGACACCCATGGTCACGTGGATGACATTTCGCGCTTCGTCGCCGCCGATACCGTGCTCACCGTGGTCGAGCCTAACAAGAATGACGCCAATTATGAGCCCTTGCAGGAAAATCTGCGCCGCCTGCGCGCCGCCACCAATCTTCAAGGACGCAAGCTGCAGATCGTCGAGTTGCCGCTTCCCCGCCCCGTGGTCTTCCGCGGAGAGCGGCTGCCCGCCAGCTACGCCAATTTTTATATCGCCAACGGCCTTGTGCTGGTGCCAACCTTCAACGACCCCAATGACCGCCACGCGTTGAACATTCTTGGTGAGCTGTTTCCTGATCGCGAAATCGTAGGAATCCATTGCGGCGACTTCATCTGGGGCTTGGGAGCCATTCACTGCATGACACAGCAGCAACCCGCATAGGAACAGCGCTGCTGGTATGGAGTAGCTTCGAATCGTCCGGTATTGCGTGTGGAGCGCAGGCGCCCTCGCCTGCGGGTAGCAATCCCTTGATCCGCGCGAATCGTCGTGAATCCGCGATAGAACTCTGATAGGACTCTCAATCTGCTCCGCCGCGTGCCGCTTTTCACAAATTCACTGCGCCCTGAATTCCCATAATTCAACGGCATAAACAAAACTGCCCGCATGCATTTGCATACGGGCAGTGGTTAAGTAG
>DASXIL010000412.1:0-12499 GCA_036497985.1 Candidatus Angelobacter sp.
CAATAGGCTGTTAGCTGCAGATGCATATGCGTACACCGAAAACCACAATAATCTTCGATGGAGCCGCTTGTTGAAGATGCACAAACACAACACAAGCTTACCGGCTATGAGCAATAACCATATCGCCAAGTCAGCATTTCCCAAATAATTCTTCATAGGGTCACAGAAATATCTTCCTCTTCTGCGACCAAATGTTCAGGATCGCAGGTATTACTTCGGAACCGGGCAAGGAATACCAGGACGGCACATCGGTTGAGGATCACCGTCGAAAAGTTTATTTTCGACGCACGGAACACCTGGCCGACACAGTGGCTCTGGCCCACCATCGAGCGCTGACACACTAAACGCCGTTCCCAGCACCACGAACAAAAAGCCCAGCATGATCTTCGCTTTCATATAGCCTCTCCACCCGCAGATAGCGGTTGGCAGGATTCTAAGCGAAGATCAACGCTGCGAGTTCGTCAAAATTCCCGTTCTCCTTTCTGCGGCCCCACTGCGAGGCCGCTTTATTTCGGTATGCAAGGTCTATCACAGTGGAATTGGACCACCATCGAAACTCTTGGGTTCAACCTGGCATGGCTTTCCAGGAATACAGATCGGATCAGGATCGCTGCCGGAAAAAGCAGTTGCTCTAAACGACGTCCCCAGCACGAATAAAACCCCCAGCATCATCGTCGCTTTCATATAGCTCTCCAGCCGCAAATAGCGGTTGCGGGTCTTCTAGGCGAAGACCAGGCCTGCTGCCTCCAACAAAATACCGTCCTATATGCCACAATCTGAGGCCGATTTGGAAAAAGGACGCGAAAAATTCATACTTTTAGAAAACTTGCGAAAAGCCGCATGAATACTGCTCAAATCGAAATATTGCCGAGAAATAGGCGAGATAAAAAGTTAAAGAATGGTCTCCACAGACCGTCCGGCGGAAGCAGGAGATCAGTGACAGACCTTTTTTTGCATTTCTCTGGAGAGGTCTTCCGGTTCTGTTCCAATCGCGGATACCAACTCGATTTCGCTGACTTCCTGCACGTCAATCTGATAGGTAAACGCGCCCAGTTGGCCATACTGGCCCGGACCGCGAAAAGTGCCGGTAAATATCCCATTCACGGTGATGCCGGTCTCGTTTTCCAGTATGAGATCGTTAAGCTTTTTGAGGCCGGGCGCCACTTCACCGCTTGAAGGCAGGATCTCCCGCATCCACACGCGGCCCCCCGCCATGCAGGCCATGCAATACAGCTGGCTCTGCTTTCTCCCCAGCCTGAAGGTCGCTCTTACCGTGACTTGCTTGCGGTCGTAAAATTCAGAGTTCCGCAGCACCTCGCATAACTCCACGTGCGGAAGTCGGTCTGGCTTTCTTTTGTTGTCCTGAAATCCGGCGTTAACGCCTGAGATGGGAAGCGTGCAGGCAAGCGTGCCCAAAAGCATCAGCAGCGGGACCAGGCATTTTTGCCGCAGCAACATGGTTGATTGTGTAACAGCTAATGCCCGTCAGCCGCAAGCCTGAGCGAGACAATGTACTTTCCACCTTCCACCACAGAAATCAGATCGCCACGTCCCGCAACCTTCCGCGCGAAATCCGGTTCAGTCACCTGGTCGTCCAGCTCCAGGCTTTCCATCGCCAGCATCCGGTAGCTGCCAGGCGGCACGCCGCGAAAGTTAAATTTGCCATCGGAGCCGGCGCTTTTGCGGCGGAAGAGCTCCGGCGGCCCGGGATCGGCCAGATCCGGCGCCAGCAGAATGGAGCCTCGCGTGGGATCGCCTTTGGAGTCGTATAAAACTCCTTCAACCTGTGCGCCCGCCGCGCTGAGTGTGATCGTCAGGTCTCCGCGGGCGCCGCTCACCAGTACGTCATCGGGCGACATTTCATGGCCGGAAATCGCCACGGACTTCAGGTAGTAGTCTTCGGGCAGGTTGAGGGCCCGGGCATAGTAGTGGCGATCCGGTCGCAACTGCGCTTCAAACTTGAACTCAGGAAAACTTGCGGAGGCCCGCACGCGCGGCATCAACCCTTCTCCTGCAAACTCAACCAATACCTTGCGTGGCGGATGGTCTGGTGTTCCCGCGATACTGACATGGCCGGAAGCTGCAAAATCTGGCAAGGCGGCAACCTGCACATTCTGCGCGCCTGCATTACCTACCTGCACCGTCTGCTCACCTTCATAGACTTGCTTGTCTTCTGTGAAACTTGCGCGCAGCGTGTATGTGCCGGGCGCGATCCCGCGAATTTCAAATGTCCCGTTTTCGGGAGAAACCTGTGCCGAAAGTCCCTCCCCTTGCATGTATGTTGTCCAGAAGGCAGATACCGATGCACCTTTTGGCGATTGTCCGGTCATTCCATTGGTGACGTTGCCGCGTATGGAAACCACGGGAGCACTGACCAGCAGAAAATTCGCGGCCATTTCATCCCCCGGGTTCAGTTTCAGGCTCTGCGCCTGTTGAAAATCGCTGGTATCGGGATAGAACAACGGCGGATAGGTGTAGGCGGGATCGGGGACCTTTGGCATTTCGACTTTTATTGGATGACCGCGATTGTCCGTCATTTTCTGTAACGCGTTTACGTTCTCAATAATCGAGGCCAGCGTGGTGAGGGCCTTGGATTTGTACTCCACCACCATGTAGTACTTCCCAGGATGAAGCCCGGCGATACGGTACTCTCCGCGGTCATTGGTGGTCGCCTTTGCGGACAACCGCAGGTACATTTGGCCAAGCCGCATCTGGATTGCCAACAGCTTGACCTCCACATCCTGTACCGGATCGCTATATTCGTCCAGAACTTCACCGCTTACCGCGGCCGCAGGCATCAACCGCACCGGCATGTTCTTGACATGATCGCCGGCCACAACTTCAAACAACGGCTGATACTCGCGTTTGCGCTCGTCGGAGAAAAATCCCTGGCGTTCCGCTAGCAGCCGGTAGGTTCCAGGTTCAACGTTTTTGAAAATGAAGTGGCCGCTGCCATCGGCGCGCGATGACCTGCTTCCTGTTCCCTTTGAGTGCAGCAGCGTGACCGTGGCGCGCGGTATCGTCCGGCTGTTCTGCATGTTGATAACACTGCCTTCTATGGTCGCGGGCAGCGGGTCTTCTGGCGCGGATTGCGCCGCGAGTGGGACCGCCAGCGCCAGGATTATCAAAACAGTTCTATGAGCACTTGCCATGCTTGCTCTCGATTGCAATAGAAAACCTAGCCTAATTACTGACGGACGCAAATAAAAATTCTGTTAATCCCGGCTGTAACGGTTCTTCTTCTTTTCCTTATAGCGTTCCAGCGCCAACTGAATCAGCTTGTCGATCAACTTTGGGTATTCAAGTCCTGAAGCCGCCCACATCTTGGGATACATACTGATGGAGGTAAAACCCGGCATGGTGTTGATCTCATTCAGGTACAGCTTGCCACTTTTCGGGTCCATCAGGAAGTCCACCCGTGCCAGTCCGGAACAATCCACTGCCTGGAACGCCCTGATGGCCATTTCTTGCACCTGCTTCATTTGTTTCTTGCTGATTTTTGCCGGGATCACCGGTTGCGAGCCTTCGTCGATGTATTTGGCGTTGTAATCATAGAATTCTGCTGCCGGTACAATCTCGCCCACGGTGGATGCCTGCGGCTCATCGTTGCCCAGCACGGCGCACTCCAGCTCCCGCGCCTTGTGCTTTTTTCCGCCTACGCCCTGCTCGATCACGATCTTGCGATCATATTTGGCCGCCTCTTCAATAGCGGGCCCCAGCTCTTTGCGGTTGTGCGCCTTGGAAATGCCTACTGACGATCCCAGGTTCGCGGGCTTCACAAATACCGGATACTTCAAATTCTTTTCCACCAGTTTCGTAGCTTTCTTCGGATCTTTTTCCCACTGGCTGCGCAGGATGGTAACGTGCTTCACGATCTCCAGCCCGGCGAAGGCAAAGAGCTGTTTCATAATGTCCTTGTCCATGCCGGCGGCGGAGCCCAGCACGCCCGCGCCAACGTAAGGAATGTCCGCCAGCTCCAGCAGCCCCTGGATGGTACCGTCTTCACCAAAAGTTCCGTGGAGCACGGGAAAGATCACATCTACGTCGATGCCTTTCTGTGTGGCGACTGCTGGGCCCTCAAAGGGGACCAGTCCGCGCGCTTGGGGCACAGGAGGCACGATCACCGCTTCACCTTTGGCCAGCACAACAGCGCCGGGTGTGGCATCAGGATCGCCCGCGCGCAGATGGCGGCCGCGTTCCGGCGGAGTTTTCTCTCCCCGCAGCAACTTCTCGGCATGGCTGTCAGTAAGCCAGCGGCCTTCCTTGGTGATGCCAATCGGCACCACTTCATATTTTTCTTTGTCGATAGCATTGAGGACCGAGGCCGCGGAAAGCAGAGAAACTTCATGCTCGCCGCTGCGTCCGCCGAAAAGTATTCCCACCCTGAGCTTCTTCATCACAAATACTGTAAAGCAGCAATGGGCGCTCAGCAATCAGGCTTTCGATGGTTAAAGGTTGGCTCCGTAAGTGTTTCTGACCCTCACTGATTTGCGGAAATAAGCGAACCACAGAAGCATGACACCTACATACTCAAGCATTGGGGTAAAGCCAGTTGCTATGAATATGGAATCATGGAACCGCAGCGTGGCGGCAATGAGGTTCAATATTCCAAGCGCAGCGGTAACGGCAGAAGAGATGAAATAAATTCTCAGCAGCATCAGTGAAATTTGCAATTGCATCCAGAGGGCAGCGCCTACCGCAATTCCAAAGACAATTTGCAACTCTCGAAGCGTTGAAATAGTCAGCAGATGCCAGCTATTAGGGGATGAACGCATCAGGATCGTTAACGGGCTGAAGATCGTCAGGCTTACGCAAAAAAATAAAAGCCATCCAGCAACCCCTCTGGGACCCACAATGACTGGAGCAGCAGGGGCCTCAAGCTGTGACGGATGGACAGTTGGTGTGGATGGCGGAGCTTGGATTTGAATCGAAGCTTGCCGTCCGCAAAGAGGGCAGATTTCAGAGTATTCAGGAATCTGCTCACCGCATCGTGCGCAAAACATGGCTCTCCCCAAAACAGATGAGTGAAGAATCTAGCACAAGAAGCGTAGGCTGTTCAGCAAATGCATCAGTCTCTTACTGACAGTCCTTCGCGATTTCCGACACCGTATCTGCCAGCTTGCCTTCACGCTGCCTTTGCAGCAGAGCGTCCAGAGACTTGGCCGTAGCGTGAGGGTCGGTTTTGATGATGGCCGAGTAACAATAAGCAAGTTACGGCGAGTTTCTGCACAAGATCATGCACGGCAGGGCTACGTTCCTTCTTTCTTGTCTTCACAACTCTTGCTGGCTGACCGTACAAACTCCGCCAGCTTGCCCTGCTTCTGCTTTTCCAGCAAAGCGTCCAATGATTTGGATTTGGCGTCCGGGTCACTCTTCACAATTGCGCTGTAAGATTTAAGCGCGCTCTCTACCCCGGCAATAAACTGCGAATCGGTATCGCCAGCTTTGTCCGGATGTTCAATGATGTATGCCGCGCTGCCGAATGTCGCCTGATAGGAAAGCTGCGGCGTGTACTTGTTCTGCTCCGTCACAAAATCCATGCCGAAAAGGATTGGCGCGCAAATATTCACGTTGATATCAGGGATGTCCTCAAGCCATTTCTTGGCCCAGCTTTTTTCTGAATAAAGAGATTTATCCAGCGGGTTCTGTTCCAGCTTGCGCGTCAACGCAAGAAATCTCTGGCGTTCTTCCTTGGTTGAAGGCGCACGCTTGGGTTCGTCCTGGGCAAAGGACAAAACAGCCAGAAACAGTATGAGCGAAATGAGGCCTGCTTTACGCATTCTTCCTCCAACCACTGGGAAAATGATGACAAATGATTATAAAGAGTTCGCGGCGCAAGTAGAAAAACCTTGAAACACGGAGGAAATGAGGAAGGGAGGCGAATTTGGGGAAAGCTACGGTAAGTCAGACTATCGCGTCATTTAGAACAACTTGATTCAATTACCCAATTACCAAATCTTTTTACCTCCGCTTACTCCTTTCCTCCGCGTTTCAAAGATTTTCGTTAAGCGGTTACAGAATCTTTTTTCCAAACGCTGAAAGCGCCAGTTCCACGGCCAGATCGGCGGTTCGGTTATGCTCATCGATCACCGGGTTTACTTCAACAATCTCAAAGCTGGTCATGCGGCCGTGATCGGAAATAATTTCCATCGCCAGATGGGCTTCGCGATAACTGGCTCCGCCGCGCACCGGAGTCCCCACGCCCGGCGCGTCTTCCGGATCGATCCAATCCATATCGAGCGAAACGTGATACCCGGCGGTGTTGCGTCCGGCGATGCGCAATGCTTCTTCAATCACCGTGCGCATACCGCGCTCGTCGATGTCGCGCATCGTGTAGACCTCAATGCCGGTCTCCTTGATATTTTCCTTCTCTCGAGCATCCACATCGCGCACGCCCACCAGCACGCAGTTTTCCGGATGAACCTTGGGAGAGAAGCCGTAAATATCCGCTAGCTCAACCGGCCCCAAGCCCATAATAGCTGCCAGAGGCATGCCGTGCACATTGCCGCTGGGAGACGTGTCCGGCGTGTTGATGTCGGCATGAGCATCAATCCAGATCAGGCCAACCTTCTGCTCCTGCACGCGACGTTGCTGGCGGAAAAACTCGGCCACTCCAGCCATTGTGCCGGCAGCAACTGAATGATCGCCCCCCAGCACTAGCGGAAACTTCCCGGCTTCCAGCGTTTTGAATACCTGCTCTGCATGCTTGGTGCAAGTGAAGGTAATTTCTTTCAGATATTTGGCGTGCGGATCGCCCGATTTTTTCTGTTCTGCAATAGCCACCGCGATATTGCCGCCATCTTCCACAACGTGGCCCAGCTGTTCCAGCCGCGCTTCAAGTCCGGCGACCCGCACGGCGGAAGGGCCCATATCCACGCCACGGCGAGAAGCGCCAAGGTCCAGCGGCACGCCCAGAATCCTGATCTTCTTGGGAACAATGTTGTCCGCCACCACGGGCGGATTGACCGGTTCGGTCTTGAGAGCTACTGGCGCGGTTGTTGTTGAGTCCGGAGTCATAGGGTTTTCGTCTTCATTCGCGAAATTCGCGCTACGCTTTCTTGATCTGCGCCCATCAGCGGAAATCTGCGGCGACGCTTTTTGCTGAGCGCTGAACGCTGACTGCTCCTTCCTATGGATAGATGCGGGTCAATGTTCGGGCAAATGGAATTGTTTCACGCACGTGTTCCAGGCCGCACACCCATGCCACAGCACGCTCAATGCCCATGCCGAACCCGGAGTGCGGCACGCCGCCAAACTTGCGCAGGTCCAGATACCACTTGAACGCCGCTTCCGGCAAATCATGTTCTCGTATGCGCTTCAGCAAAAGCTCATAATCGCCGATGCGCTGTGATCCGCCGATGATCTCGCCATAACCTTCCGGCGCCAGCACGTCCACGCAAAGCGCCAGATCAGGACGCTGCGGATCGGGCTCCATATAAAAAGCTTTCACCTTGGCCGGATAGCGATGGACCATCACCGGCTTATCGAACTGTGACGAAATATAAGTCTCGTCGGGCGAGCCAAAATCACCGCCATATTCGAACTTAGCCTCGACCTGTCCCTTGGCATGCCCTTCCAGCAACATTTTGACAGCTTCGTCATAAGTGATGCGCGGAAACGGCGGCTTGATGTTGGCCAGCTTGGTTACATCGCGTCCAATCGTCTCGAGATCGGCCTTGCGATTCGTCACAGCGCTTTGCACCAGATGGCTGATGAACTCTTCCGCCAGTTGCATAATGTCATCGAGCTCGGCGTAAGCAACTTCGGGCTCGACCATCCAGAATTCAGTCAAATGGCGGCGTGTCTTGGATTTTTCTGCACGAAACGTGGGGCCGAAGGAATAAACCTTGCCCAGCGCCATGGCCATGGCTTCAATGTAAAGCTGTCCGGACTGCGTGAGAAAAGCCTGTTCGTCAAAGTAATCGACTTCAAACAGAGTTGACGTGCCTTCACAGGCCGCGGGAGTGAGGATAGGCGGATCGGTGAGCGTGAAGCCGCGTTCATCAAAAAAACTACGAGCTGCGCGGATAATTTCCGCCCGCACGCGCAGGATGGCCGTCTGCCGGGGAGTGCGCACCCAGAGATGGCGGTTTTCCATCAGGAAATCAATGCCATGCTCTTTTCTGGCGATCGGGAACGGGTCATCTTCCGGCACGCGCTGCAGGATTTTTACGTCGACAACATCCATTTCATAGCCGCCGGGAGCGCGCTTGTCTGCGCGGATTTTCCCGGTGACGATCACGCTTGATTCGTCGGTGAGGTTCTTGAGCGCGTCAAATACTTCCGGCGTCACCTGGTTCTTGGGAACAACGCCCTGGATCACGCCGGTGCCGTCACGAAAAATGGGGAAGATAAGTTTGCCGCTCTCGCGCTTGTTGTAGAGCCAGCCCCGAATGGTAACGGCCTGGCCGTCATGCCGGCCAACTTCTGCAATGGTAGTTACTGCTGCCTGTGTCGTTGTGTCCATATGAAAATCGTAATGCCGCTATTCCGCCGCCACGCCCGCGCTCTCCAGCTTTTCATAGCACTCTGCCATCTTGCCCGGAACGTCCATATCTTCCGCGCCTTCAATCTCCAGCAGCATGGCCGGTGCTCCGGGAGCCGTGCGCAACGACTGCATTGTCTGTTCCCAGTCAATCGTGCCTTCGCCCGGCCAGAGATGGGAATCCTTGTCGCGCTTGTTGTCATGAATATGCGTGGAACGTATGCGGCCCTCAAGCACGCTGAACGCCTGATGCACAGAACTCATCAAGTGCGCGTGGCCCACATCAAAGCAGACGCCCAGGTCTTCATAACGCAAAAGCCGTATTAATTCTTTCAGCTTTTCCGGCGTCGCCAGATCATTGGGGGTATTTTCCAGCAGCAGGCTTACGCCCAGCGGCCGCGCAAAGGCCCGCAGATGTTCAATGCCGCTCAGCGCATTTTCAAACTTCCGCGGATCGTCATATTCGTTGGTTTTGCCAATATGCTGGATCAGGTAGCGGAAAGGCACGTACTCCGCTACTTCAATTGCGCGCTTGATCTCGTCCATGGCGTCGATGCGGTTTCTTTTGTCTGGATCAATAATGTTGACGGGCTGTCCGCCGGAATGAAAGTGGTTGTCCATGTAAATAGGCGCGTGGATGGAATGAAATTCAATCTTCTCTGACTTGAACCAGTTGCCCACTTCTTTCACATGGTCTTTATCGTGATAGTTAAAGTGGCCGCGGGCGGCAAAAATTTCCAGCGCCTGCGCTCCGCCGCGCACCATGGCGTCCAGCAGACCGGGATGCAGCCGCCGCTTGATATACACGTGACTCGACATTGCGCGCAGCATCAGTATCCCACCGCCTTTCCCCCATTGCGTCCATCGGGCGCGCCCAGCCTCTCGCCGGTTTTGGGGTCCACAGCGATGCACTCGCCGTCACTCCAATAGGTTTCCGCGTTGATCTTATGACCGCGCGCCTGCAACAGCTTGATTGTGTCCGGTGAAATCCCGGTCTTCTCAATATCGATTTCGTCCGGCAGCCACTGGTGATGGAAGCGTGGCGCGTTGACTGCCTGTTGAATGTCCAATCCGTAATCGATCACGCCCATCAGGATATTGGCCACCGTGCTGATGATGCGCGGCCCGCCGGGAGATCCCAGCACCATAAACAGCTTACCGTCTTTCAGCACGATCGTTGGGGCCATGGCGCTGAGCGGACGCTTTCCCGGCGCAATGGCGTTTGCTTCACCCTGGATCAACCTGTACTGGTTCGGCACGCCGGGTTTGGAGGTAAAGTCATCCATCTCGTCATTGAGAACAAAGCCCAGTTTTCCCGCCGTCACCGCAGCGCCAAAGCTATCGTTCAGGGTGGTGGTCACTGCCACGGCATTTCCCTGCGCATCCACCACGGAATAATGCGTCGTGTTATTCGATTCACGGCCAGTAAAAGGCGGGTGCAGGGCGGCAGGGCGGTCAAGTTCGCCAAAACCAGAAGGCCGGTGCACGTCTTTGCTGTCAGTAGCGCGCATCATGTCCAGCGATTGCCGCCAGCCGTCGGCATATTTTTTATCAATCAACTGCGCGACGGGAATCTGGCTGAAATCGGAATCGCCCAACAACTCAGCGCGGTCAAAAAAAGCGCGGCGGAAAGCTTCCGCGGTTACGTGCATCGAATCGGCTGAGCGGTCGCCCATCTTGCCCAGATTGTAGCCTTCCAGAATGTTCAGCGTCTCTATGAGGGTGATGCCGCCGGAACTTGGCGGTGGTGCGCTGATAATTTCATAACCGCGATACGTGCCCTTGATCGGCCGGCGTTCTTTCACCTCATATTCAGCAAGGTCTTCTGCGGTTATCAGTCCGCCGCCGCGCTTGATTTCCGCAGCCAGTTCGCGCGCCATTGCCCCTTTATAAAATTCATTGGCTTTAGGATTGGCGGCAATCCGCTCCAGTGTTGTTGCCAGTTCGGGCTGACGGAAGATTTCACCCGGCTCATAAAACTTTCCGTTACGCTGGAATATCCGCTGCGCGTCACCAAGGAACACGCGTTCTTCTTCCAGATGGGTCGTGGAATTTTCTTCATAGCGCATGGTGTGCGCTTCCTGGTAGGTCAGCCGGACGCCTTCACGCGCCAGCTTGATGGCAGGGGCCATTACGACGCGGAGTGAAAGTTTGCCCCAATGCTGCTCCGCGTAAACCAGTCCGGCCACGGAACCGGGCACGCCAATAGCTTTATACCCGACCCGGCTTGCGTTGGGAACCACGTTCCCCTTGTCGTCGAGATACATGTCGCGACTGGCGGCCTTTGGAGCTTTTTCTCGGAAGTCGAGAAAGTGCAGCTCTCCATTTGCTTGGCGCAACAGCATAAACCCGCCGCCACCGATGTTCCCTGCCGCAGGATGAACAACAGCCAGCGCAAAACCAGTGGCCACGGCGGCATCCACAGCATTGCCGCCTTGGCTTAGGATGTCCGCGCCAACCTGGGAAGCCTGCTGGTGAACGCTGACCACCATGGCCTTGCGGGCATGCACAGGCCTCAGCCCCTGAGCGTGGCCCAGCTCAGCCACCGCCATGCAGCAGACAACTAGCTTAAAAATCAGAAGTTTACGCAGAACTGTCATCTGAATTGCGGACTCCGATGAGCTGGTGCAAACTGGCCTTGTCCTGCTAACCAACTCTTGCCGCCAAGGGCAGGGCCTGTATGGATCACCCATCAAGCTTTACAGGCCAGTTAATGAGGCTAGCTTACCCATTGCAGGACAGTCAAATTAGAAGAGCGCAAAGCACACGTCCTTCAGGATAAACACCAGCTAATCTTTTTGATCTTTCGGTACGGTTTCTGAAGTCTCTTCCGACTTGCCGCTCTCATTGCCGCGCAGGTCGACCGCCGTGACAGAGTAAAAATATTTTATTCCCGGCTGCACGCCCGGATCAGCGAAGCGCGGCGTCTTCACCAGATCCGAGTTGATCTTTACCGGCTGTTCATTTTCACGGCGACGATAAACGTTGTAGCCGGCCAAGTCAGCTTCGGTGTTGGCGGTCCAGGTGATGTCGATAAAAGAGCTCGGCGCCGCCGCGCTGTAAACGGCCTCAACCCCTGAAGGATTCGCCGGCGGGAATGAATCGTGCGCCGGCACATCGACGACCGGTGAGTTGTCGCCCTCGATTTCGCCTTTGCGATTGCCGTCCTGCCAGAGCGTGACAGGAACGATCCAGTACTGGTAGCTCTTTTCCCACTCAATGCCCGTGTCAATGAAGTTGTTTGCTGGATCGCTAGGCTTCACTTGCGCTACCACAACAGGCTCTTTCGCACCCTGTAGTCGCCGCAAGATTTTATAGACATATTGTGTTTGCGGATTCGGGGGTGACTTGGCGGAGCCGGATTCTTCCCAACTGATCAAGACTCCGGTAGGAACCGCCTTCGCTTGCACCTTCTGGGGCGGCGCCAGATTGGGAACCAGCGGCACGGAAACGCGATTGGGCAGACCAAAAGATTTTCCATTGTGACCTTCGGCAAGGACCATGTATACGACGAAGCCGGCCCCGCCGGAATGTAAAAGATTCGTCAAAGAATCTTTTGCGGTCGCTTGGTCCCCGCGACCTTCTTTCAACGTAGGTTGCAAAGGTAACTCGGCAATCGTTTGGAAGAGGAGGTCGGAACTTGGTCCTGTGCGCACCGCACGTTGCACCAGCATCTTGCCCGGCTTGCGAATGAGTTCGCCGTCGCTGGTTTCAGTCGGCGTCGTCCAGGTCAGGTTGACTGTGTCTCCTTTGCGGACGGCCTTGAGATCGCCAACAAAGCGCGGGATGTCCGCCGAAGGAGGCAGGGGAGCGCCCGGGACGCCGCAGCCGAGAAGCGTGGAGAAGGCGAGGATGAGGATGGCTGCATGAAATCCCGAACTCCGCGACTGGAAGCCTTGTGCGGTGTTCGCGTTCTTGCAAAGAAGCGGGTGAGGGATCGCTATGGCCATGAAGATTCGAATTGAAATCTTATCAGGCTGGCCGGTTCCTGAAATCTCCCCGACCCTGCTCTCC
>DASXIL010000413.1:0-5129 GCA_036497985.1 Candidatus Angelobacter sp.
TCTGCAAGCCTCTTTCGTTTGCTTTAACAGCTCTGATACCACCAATCCAGTGGTAGCCGGCGCCGGCAGTTGCACTGCAAATGGCTTTAATGACAGCGACAACAACCTGCTGATCGATGGGCGATATACAAACAATACCCACTATGCCATGGGATTAGTGACGATGAAACCGGAGCCACGGCTCACTCTCCAGGCGGGATACAGCATTAACAGCGTAGGTGGACAGGCGCCACTGCTGAACAGTCTTCAGCCCTTCGGGCCTCTTCAATATAACTACCACCAGCCTTTGGCGAATGTCGCATTAGATCTGGGCCATAACTTAACGGGAAAAGCCGCATGGAATTATTATCAGTATGGTGAAAAATCTTTTGTTGGACCTACTGATCCCCGCTATTTCCATGCCAATAATGCGACACTCTCATTGCTCTGGGCGTTCTGACTAAGTAACCAGGGTGTGCTTCAAGCCGCGAAATTCAACAGGCTGCGATAGGTACTGGAATCTGTATTGTCGAACGGCAGGGGCCTGCCATAAGTCCGCCATTTTTCTCGTCTTTAATCTCCTAATCTGAATGGGTGGCGCCGGAGTACCCCGGCTGTCCTTCCGCAAAATTTGGCGCCGCACAAACAGTCGCGCAAAATGTCAGCAGGACCCTTCCTTTTTTGCTTGCGTTTTTGGCAAGCCCGGAACCACAATTCAAAGCTCCACCTCAATTGGGATTCTTAGGCAAGCATCTTCAGGTCATTTGAACCAATATTTGACTTTGGCTCCGCAAGGACGCATTGAGGCGAAACACCGTGACGCGCAAGAGCGCTTCCGCGAGGCATTACCGGCAAGAACTTTGCATTTAGGAGACCACCACCATGTTGAGTTATCGTTTTCGGATTATCGTTCGCTCGTCCGTACAACGTCCAGCCATCGCGTACTCTCCTGTTTCTTGCCTTGCGGTGGCAGTCTTGACATTGTGCTGTGCGACTGCGCAAGCGCAGAATACCGCTCCCGATCCTTGCCCTAATGCTCAACCCGTTCCTGCAGCTCTGCGGATACCAGCGAACCTTCCTCCCGGTGAGCCGGTCGAGTTTGAGAAGCAGGTGCTTGCGTACCTGAGCACGCTCGGGTATCGCAAGCTCGGCTGGTGCGAGGACAAATGGGTGCGCGACACGGGACCGTTCATGAAGGGCGCGGACGCTATCGTGCATCCTCCCGTGCGCATTTTCTATTCGCCGGAAGTCTCTAAGTGGCTAGTTGGTGACCGCCAGGGCGACATTCCCGACGGAGCGGTCATTATCAAGGAACAATTCGCGCCCACGCCGGCTGCGCGTTATCGAGACATTCCGGAAGACAAACTAGGGTGCTCCAATGACTGGTCTTTCATGATCAAGAACTCGAAAGCGTCCCGTGATGGCTGGTTCTGGGGAGAGGTATGGAACAGTGAAACTTATCCCATGAATTTTGCCGATCCGTTCCAATATCCCAATGCGGGATATGGGCTCTACTGCCTGCGCTGCCATGCATCGGCGGAGAAGGAACACACATTCTCAACGCTCAACAACATTAAAGGCGCGCCAGGATGGCCCCTGCAATTCCGCGTTGACGATACGTGGATGACGATTCCCGCCAAAGCCCCGGGCGGATGCGGACATGGAAAGAGCGCTGCCGATCCTGTGCTTGGAGCAGCGTTCCCCATGCACGCGCAAAATGCTACGCTCGCAGAAGAGCAAGTCCGGCACCATGCCCCACTTGTTGCCTTGACGCCGGCAATTCAAAGGATGCCGCCTGAGCCCCTTGACGACGTGCTTGCGCGGCCCATCAAACCCGGAGCAACGCCAGACCCTACTCCTCAATTTGTAACTTCAGCGCAATGTCTGGGCTGCCATAGTGGTTTATCCAATTCCGGCCTTGGCCCGAGCATGGTGATTCTCCCCAGCATGAACGTCTCACCTTATGGTGAGTGGCGCTGGTCGCCTATGGGACTTGCCGGGCGCGATCCGGTTTTCTATTCGCAGCTGGATAGCGAACTCGCCTACCTAAAGAGCAAACCGGACGAGAGCCAAATGGTGGTCGACACCTGCATGACCTGCCATGGAGCAATGGGCAAAAGGTCCTTCGCAGCGGAACACCCTGCTGACAAATTCAAAGTGGATTTCGTCTATGACACCGATGCATCGACCGTGGGCTTCAGGTACGGCGGCCTGGCGCGCGATGGCATCAGTTGCATGGTCTGCCACCAGATGGCTGCGCCCAAGAACGGCAGCCTGAGTTACTTCCTGGAGAATTACATCAACGGCACTTTCAACCTTACACCGCCTGACCAGCTCAACGGGCCTTTTAAGGACGATGTGGTCACCATTTATCCGATGGACACTTCTTTGGGAATTAAGCCGAAATATAATGCCTATATTCAGTCCTCGCAGATGTGCGGGAGCTGCCACACAATTGTGCTGCCAATATTGGACAGCCCACATGCTGGAGAAAAGGAAGTGGAACAAGCCACCTATCCGGAATGGTTGAATAGCGAGTACCGCAATGAGTACGGATCAGTTGGGCCCAATCCGAAGTCTTGCCAGGATTGCCACATGCTCACGAGTTACACCAACAGGGCTGAAAATATGAGCGCGCTGCAAATCCAAACGCGCATGGCGATTGTCCAGGACCAGACGCTTCCCGCTACAGAGCACCTGGCGACTCCTGATCAACTGAACGTTCGCTTCCGCACTGAGGGTTACCGCCGCCATGAATTGCTGGGAACCAACGGGTTCCTGCAGGAGATGTTCCTGCAACCCGTAGACAAAAATGGAAACAACGAAGTCCTGGGCGTGCGGATGAAAGATTACATGTCCGGATTCACTACTGACCTTGAGAACGCCGTAGATAACGTTGTGGAGCAGGCGCAAACTCGTACCGCGACTCTGGCGATTACGAGATTTGATATGAGTGCAGGTAAGCTCGTCGTGGAAGTCACGGTGTGCAATTTGGCCGGCCATCGTTTTCCCAGTGGAGTCGGATTTCGCCGCGCTTTTCTGGAATTCCAGGCGACAATGAATGGCAAGCCTTTCTGGACGTCAGGGACCACAAACGACAAAGGAGAAATCACCGACTTCAACGGCAAGGTCTTGCCGACGGAGTCTTTTGCGGGCGGCAAGTATCAACCCCATTTCAACCAGTCGAATCCCGTCAAGTCTTCAAGCGACGTGCAGATCTACGAGGAACTTGTAGAAGACGCAAATCACCAAATCACAACCAGCTTCACCCGGCGCGATCATGAGATCAAAGACAATCGCCTGCTGCCGGCCGGCTGGTCCAAGGGCGGACCTTCAGATCTTAAAATCCCTGAATTTTTTCTTGAAGCCACTCGGCCCAAAGGTTCTGCGATGAACGATCCTGTGTATCTTGCAGGCAAGGGACAATCGATTGTTCGCTATGAAGTTCCCTTACCGGCAGACGCGAACGCGAATAATGTAAACGTGGCTATATCACTCTATTCGCAAACCATGCCGCCCTACTTCCTGGCAGACCGCTACAAGACCGCCACGCCCGCAACCGCCCGGCTGCAGCATCTGGTAAAGTCGTTGGGAACTCTTGCCGATACGGATCTCGCCGGCTGGAAGCTCTTGATAGCTTCAGCCCGGCACTGACGAATCGTGGATAGCGGTTCAATGGCCGGCGATAAGCGGGAGACCGAGAGACATATGCGTTCCAAGTCCTCGCTGGATCATTGAATCGGAATCCCTCCGTAAAGCTCACACGCCAAGGTTCTAGCCTGACTGCTCTCACTGTGCTGCTCACTTTGTGCATCAACTCTCTCCCATTCCGGGAATCCCGATTACAAAAATTCAGGGAAAGCATTGAAGCAGAGAGCAATTCTTTTTTAAGCTGATTGGGTCGAGGTCGTGATCTGTTTACTTCTGTTCAGGAGCTTACAGCAAACGTCCTGAGATGAAAGATGCGGATTACAAGTTCGCGCGATTCTCAGATGAATAGCGAAGGAATCGGCGACAAACCGGCAATGGCCAGCAACTTCCACGCCTATGCCGACAACCCTGAGGTTCCGGTAACCAACCCTGATTTTTAGGTGATCCATAGGAACTTAGAAAAAATTCATATCACTCAAAAAAGGAGCAAATCAATGTTGGAACAAAGCACTTCGAACCGAGTACTGAATCGTATGGGCGCGCGCGAGTTGACGACCGAAGAAGTACAGCATGTTGCGGGTGGAACCACTACTGGATGCCGTGGCACCTCGCTTCACAAGGGTGGCCCCATCGTCGATGTCCTCTGCGACCCCAGCTAGCCAACCAGGGACGCAGTTTCAGAATGAAGTAAGCACCGTGAGTAAATACTGGAAGAACAAATTCATAAAGGAGAAAATTATGCCGAAAAAAGCGGACAATCGAGTGCTCAGCCGTCAACTGGCTCGAGACTTATCGCCACAAGAGCTTGAAACCATTACCGGCGGGTTTTTCACAAGTCCGCACAGAGACGTAACCACCACGTTCTGCACGCTTGCCTCAGACGGCGACGATGACTAAACAGCAGCAGGGCCGCTCGCCAGAAGGCGACGGCCCTTCTTAAGTCTTGCCGTAACTTCAGGTTGCCGAAGTCCGTGCCCGTTTGCCAGACCCATCTTTCCAGACCCATCTTTAAGGAGGAGGACCCAAAATGAAGGTCATCATTTTTGCGTACGCCAAAGAAAACCACACAGCGCCGGTGAAATGGGCACTGGAACAAGCCGGCTATGAAGTGGCTTGCTGGGGCGGGCTTTCATGGACTGGGCAGCAACAAGCTTCTCTGCTGCTGGATGCGCAAACAAAGATGACTCTGGGACCGTATACGGTAGAGCCGGGCGATGCAATCTGGATCCGCCGGCCTGATGTGCCGACGCACAATCCCAACGTATCGGACGCGGACAGGAAATTTGCCGAACAGGAATATCGCACCTTTTACCACTGCATTGCATACACGCTGGAAACCCTTCCTGTCTGGTGCATCAACAAATTCTCAGCAGCGCGTTTTATCCACAACAAGGCGGTACAACTGAATCTGGCCCGCGCCTGCGGCTTGCGCGTGCCTGAAACGCTGCTCTCGAATCGTCCCGAAAACATCCGCGAGTTCGTGGACCGAAATCCCAGCA
>DASXIL010000414.1:0-2290 GCA_036497985.1 Candidatus Angelobacter sp.
AGTTTGGCAGAGCACCACCTATAATCAACCAAACGTCACGACGAATACCCAGAACATCACCGGGGCGATCTTCTATTCAAGCGTCAAATTCTTCCGATTCAGCAAAACCAACACCACCTTGACCGGCACCCTTCTGCCCGCCCTCTCAGAACCTGGACGCGTTTACTTCAGTACCAACGCAACCTACTACGTGAAACTGTTCAAAGACCTGAAATGGAATGCCTCTTTCTATGGGAACTGGGACAACCGGCCTCCAGCCGGCCTCTCCGGAAGCGACTACGGAACCACTTCAGGGCTCAGTTGGTCATATGGTCTGAAGTGATCGGAAATGCGAGTAGTGCCACCACGGGGCTTTTCGCCTGACGTCAAGCTTGCTTGTCGAGACTTGTCGCGCTTGTATCCTTCTCCGCAACCAGCCACGCTGCGTCTGCGCCTTCGGCAAAACGGCTGGTTCCTGCCTTCAGAACTTCCGTATCAGCAACCTTCTTCAGCGGGGTGTAGCGCGGATGATGGGATTCCTTGTACGGGTTATTGGAGGCAGAGTTATAGCAACAAATCATCGACCATCGGGGATTGTCTGACTTGTTCTGATCGCTTCGATGCAGCAGGTTTGCGTGAAAGAACAAAGCATCGCCGGGTTCCATTTCGACATAGACCAATTCCAGCCGCTGCAGGCATTGGGTTACGCGTTCCATATCCGCGCCAGCCTGGTCGCCGGTCAATACATGGTCCACTCGCCCCATCTTGTGTGAGCCACGAATCACTTGCAGGCAGCCGTTTTCTCTTGTAGCCTTGTCCACCGCAATGGAGGCACTTGTCAGATTAGGAAACAAGACTCCGTTCTGGTACCAGTAGCCGTAATCCTGGTGCCAGGCCCAGGCACCACCGACCTTGGCGTCCTTCATAATCATCTTTGAGTGGTAGTGATAGACCTCGCCGCCAAGGATCTGTTCAGCACATCCAACGAGCGATTCACTTCGCGCAACCATCCCGTAGATCGTCTCAGTGGGATGGTTCCACAAAGATAAACGAACGGTACCCCCTTCTCCATCGGCCCTTCCAAATGAGTGCTGATCGAGCACGCGGTCTTCGCGGGCGGCTCGGCCCAGCATCTCTACTTCTTGTGGATCAAGCATGGAGCGCACTAATAAGTAACCTTCTTCCTCGTACGTTTTCAATTCTTTTTCAGTCAGTCGATTCGAGTTCATATCATCCTCCGTTGCAGGACGTAACCTACAATACTTCTTTAGTTGGTATCCGCCCGATGTCCGCCCAGCGACCCTCCATCTCCTCCAGTGAGTGATTCCGCGTCTCCGGCACACAAAACCACGTAAAAACACCTTGCGCGAGCGCCATCATGGCGAGAAATCCAAATGTCGCCGCTTTGCCTATCACGTGAAACGCAAGGGGGAATAGGAGTACAACGATTGCATTCGCTATCCACTGCGTCAACACTGGAAATGTCATAGCCAGACCGCGCATGTCGTTGGGAAAGATCTCAGGCATGAGGGTCCAAAATACCGGCCCAATACAGGCGGCAAAAAATGCAATATACGTAAGGATGAGTACCAGCACGAGGGCGCCATGGAATCTGCCAGCCAATACCGCGGCAACCAACAATGTCAGCGATATCGTCATACCGAGCGATCCAATGATATACAGCGGCTTGCGCCCATATCGGTCGATCACCCAAAGCGAAATGAGAGTGAAGAAAAATTCCGTAACACCAACTACAAATGTGGAAGCCAGCGCATTGTCGATCTTCCAACCGGCTGACTGAAAAATGGCAGGCGCGTAATCAATGACAGTATTGATGCCGGAGACGTGAATGAGGATTGCCAGCACCACGCTGACGAGAAGGGCACGCCTCACACCCGGTCGCAAGAGTCCGCGCCAGCTTGTCGCGACGGTTCGCAGGCTGCTGCGAATTTCGTCCATTTGAACTCGAGCGTTCGCCGTACCTCCGATTCGCTCGAGTAGCGCGAAAGCCTCGTCCTCATTTCCCTTCATCGCCAGAAAGCGCGGCGTTTCTGGAGCTAAAACAACGAAGAGAAGAAAGATCGTGGAGGGCACTATGCCGGTCATAAACATCCATCGCCAGTTGTTCGCACCCATATTTCTCAGCAGGTAATTGAGCCCGAACGAAATCAGGATGCCGATGATGATCGAAGCCTGGTACATCGTTCCGAGGCGTCCGCGAATTGCGGGCGGCGATACCTCTGCAAGATACATGGGGGATAGCAGAGAGACTCCGCCGACGGCCAGGCCGGCCAGAAACCGGGCCGTGACA
>DASXIL010000415.1:0-10089 GCA_036497985.1 Candidatus Angelobacter sp.
GATCTGGCGCTGGAGCTGATCGCCGATGGCCACAAAATCCGCTTCATTGACGCGGGCGGCGGTCTTGGCATCTCATACAACAGCTCTGCACCAATCGAATTTAACGAACTTGCCCATCGCTATGAGGAAGCCATCACGGAGCCGCTGCTGAGGATGAAAAAGCCCATTCCCCATTTGCTGCTTGAGCCCGGACGCTCCATCATCGCCCCTGCCGGTGCGCTGATCACCCGTGTGCTTTATTTGAAGCGGAATGGCAACAAGCGTTTCACCATTGTGGACGCCGCCATGAATGACCTGATTCGACCGTCGCTTTACCAGGCCCGGCATGAGATTACACCCGTGAACATGGTGAAAGGCCGCAGCGAGCGTGTGCAATCGGATATTGCCGGTCCTGTTTGTGAAAGCGGTGATTTTATAGCTCGTGACGCAATACTGCCCGCTGTCACGCAGGGTGAAAATCTTTGTGTCCTCGATGCCGGCGCTTATGGCATGTCCCTGGCTTCAAACTATAATTCCCGGCCACGCGCGGCTGAAGTTCTGGTGGAGGGGACACGCGCGCGCCTGATTCGCCGTCGCGAGACCATCAAAGATCTGCTGCAACCGGAGGCCTTCTGCTTATGACCGACCTCAAGGCGCTGGCCTACGAATTTCTTCATGAAGCCCAGAACTCGCTCAAGACTGACGGCTATCTCAATCCAACGGCCATCGTCATCACGCCGGACGAAAATCTGATCTTCGATATTGAGTTTGAGACGGAAGAGGAACGCGACGAAATTTATTCCGAGATGATGGATGTGGCCCAGCAGAAAAATGCCGGAGCGATCATTACGGTAAATGACGTGTTCCCAGACGACGCCGCGGGCTCCCCGATCCAACTGCAGGGTGAAGGCTGGGGACAGCTGGCTGAAGCGCCGACTGAAGCCATTCTGATCACCGTCTCCGGCAGCGGCTTTGATACATGGAGCCTGATTTGCCCTTATTTCCGGCGCGATGACCGCATCAACTTCCACCCCGCGCGTGAAATCCGCAACCCCGGCGGCGAAGTCGAATTGCTGGGCGATTGGACTGGCAAGGCTGGGGCAGCGTGAAGACGGCATTTAGCAAATAGCAATTGGCAATTAGCCTTGCGTCCTGGCGATGAGCTTTTTTCTAATCTCAATATCAAATTTTGGATCAACTCTTCTATCAACTCTTCTGTTGTCCCTCAACCGCCCGTCCCCTCTTTACTCTCCTCAGTATTAGCTTTTTATCCGCGATCATCCGCGTAAATCCGCGGTTCAGGGTTTTGCTAATTGCCAATTGCTAATTGCCAGCTGCTTCTCTTCCCCGCATCAACACTGATTTTTCCTCACATTTTCACATTCGCGAAAATTGCGAAAATGCGCCCCACCCTTATGGATATTGGGGTTTCATCATGCCATGCACCAGTTTTTGTTACCCACCTGTGGACGAATTTCCAAACCATTGATTTCACGCAAGATACAAATCGCGAAAAACTGTTTGACTTAAATTACGAAGAGAGTAAATTCACACTCGTTCTTTGACATTTCAAAAGTTTTCCCGGTTGGTGGCGAGTACCGGGATCCAAGCAAGATCACGGCAGCACGGCCAAGCTGAAAGCCTCTGATGCTGGAAACGGCGACAGGTGGAAGAAGCAGAAACTGTAAGTTGCGAGAGGGTCGGTGAGGGTCTATAGCGAACCGCTGGGCGAGGAGAACATGAAAAGTTTAAAGGCAAAGATAGAAGCCCCGAGGTGTTGACCGATTTACCCGGTTGGCGGTAAGCCCGGAGCCCAAGCTTCAGCGCAAGCTGATTAAAGATCGCACTTTGTGAGTTTCGCAAGGAACTAAGGCAGAGAAGGCTGGTCGGCAAGGGTCTATAGCGAACCGCTGGGCGAGGTGAATGGGTCAACCACAAAACTCGGGGCTTCTTACTGTTTGGTGCAAGCAAATTAGAGCTCCACGGACCAGGTTTTCAATTACCAAATTACTCATTTACCCAATTACCAAATCTCCATTCACTCCAGTCCGCCATACACCAGCTTGCCACCCAGGTAGGTGGCTTCCACTTTCACATTTCTGATGGCTGCCGGGGGGATCTTGAAGATGTCGTCGGAGAGGACAACGAAGTCAGCCAGCTTGCCCGGTGTGATCGATCCCTTTTCCTTCTCCTGAAATTCTGCGTAGGCCGAGCCCATGGTGTAGGCTTCAATGGCTTCTGTGACGTTCAGCTTTTGCTCCGGCACCCAGCCGTTGGGATTCTTGCCGTCGAGCGTTGCACGCGTGACAGCCGCATAGATGCTCAACATCGGGCTCAACGGCGCGACGGACCAATCTGTGCCAAAAGCCAGCCGCACGCCGTTATCAAGAAAAGTACGAAACGCGTAGGTACGCTTAATGCGGTCGGGGCCAATGCGGCTTTCCGCCCAACGTCCGTCATCAATCGCGTGATAAGGCTGCACGGACGCAATCACGCCCAGCCGCGCATAGCGCGCAAAATCTTTCGCCGCCATGTGCTGCGAGTGCTCGATGCGCCAGCGCCGGTCGCGCTTGCCATTTGTCTTCTCAATCTGGGCAAAGATATCCAGCGTCATGGAAATGGCACGATCGCCAATGGCATGAACGCAAAGCTGCAATCCTGCTGCATCTGCGCCTCTCAGCCGCTGCTGCATGGCCGAAACCGGATGCATTTCATCGCTCAAGAGGCCGTGCGAATTAGGCGCATCTGTATAGGCATCAAAAAAATACGCGGTTTCTGATCCCAACGATCCGTCGGCGTAGCCTTTCACCGCTCCCATGCGAAGGAATGCTGTACCGAAAGCTCGTCGTATTCCAAGCTTGGCCTGGTCCTTCCACCCGGTTTCCATTGGCGCCGCATAAATGCGGACGGTGAGTGCGCCCTGCTCTTGCAGTTCGGAATAGGCTCTTACATCGTCATAAGACGGGTTCATGTCCTGCACACTGGTCACGCCGAGCGAAGCGGCGTGATCGAGAGCCTGGCGGATCGCCCGCATGCGGTGCGCCGCAGTCATCGGCGGCATGACTTTGTTTACCAGCTCCTGCGCTGAATCTCTCAACACGCCGGTGGGATTGCCCTGCGCATCGCGGACAATTTGTCCTCCGGCGGGATCAGCGGTCTTGGCTGTAATCCCCGCCAGACGCAGCGTGACGGAGTTCGCCAGCGACTCATGACCGTCATAGCGATTCACCCACACCGGCGTATCCGGAGTCGCCGGATCAATCAGCTCTTTTGTGGGAAGATTGGGCGGCGACCATTTCTGTTCGTCCCAATCTCCGCCGACGATCCACTCACCTTTTGCCGTGGTCTTCACACGGTCGGCAATCTTGCGCGCAAATTCTTCTGGTGATGCTGCATCCTTCAGCTGCACGGCTGAGAGATGATCGCCGCCATCCACGAAATGCACATGCGCGTCGTTGAAGCCGGGAAGCAGGAGCTTGCCTTGCGCGTCCAGCACTTTGGTCTGGGGGCCGTGCCATGTGTCCACGTCCGCCGCGCTCCCTACGGCGACAATACGCTCGCCCAGCACCGCAAGTGCTTCAGCGTGAGGGCGCGTTTTATCCACCGTCCAGATTTTTGCATTGGTGACGATCAGGTCCGCTGACGGTTTGGTCTGTGCGTACGCAACGCTTACAAACGCGGAGGCAAGCAACACCATCGTCAATCGGCGCACGGTCATCGTGAAAGCTCGCCTCATCCGCTATCTTTCCCCCCACTTCAACTTGGTCCGCAGCACGTCAAAGAATGACCGTCCGGCAAACTTAAACAGTTTCACGTTATATTCTGATTTCTTGCAAATCACGACATCATCATCCACCAACGGAGTTCCTACCTGGCCATCCACCGTAAGGAATGCCTGTTCCCTTGTCACCAGAATCCTGGCTTCGATGATCGCAGTATCTTTCACCACCAGTGGCCTGTTGGTGAGCGCATGAGAAGCCACGGGAGTAATCACAAATCCACGGACCTCGGGTGAAAGAATTGGCCCGCCGGCAGCCAGTGAATATGCAGTTGATCCCGTTGGCGTTGAGATGATCAATCCATCGGCTTTGTAGTTTGCCACAAAGTTGCCGTTGACACGCACTTCAAAATCCGTGATGCGGGCCACCGCGCTCTGGTTCATCACAACTTCATTGAGCGCCTCATGGGTGGCCACGCATTTCCCTTCGCGCATCACCTGGCAGTGCAGCATTGGCCGCAGGCTTAATTCATATCCTCGAGCTGCGTCCACTTCCTCCAGCGCCTGCTCAATCTCTTCTCGCCGGACCTCGGTGAGGAAGCCGAGCGATCCCAGGTTAACGCCGAGGATGGGGATATCTGCTTGCGCCACACAACGCGCCGTTGAGAGCAGCGTGCCGTCGCCACCCAGGACGATCACAAAATCAGGGCGCACACGCGCCAGGTCTTCGCGTTCTGCCGGTTCGCAGTCAGGACAGAACTCACGCGTGGCGGCGTCAGCGGTGATCGCATAGCCGTGCTCGCGCAGCCAGCCTGCAACCTGAACAACTACCTTGCCCAGTTCCGGCTTGCCCTGCTTGGAGATAATGGATGCTTTCTTCATTAGACGGCTTTGTTCATCAGAAGGCTTTGTTCATTAAAAATCTGTGTGCAACAGAAATTCCCGGTTCCCTTCCATGCCCAGGATGGGAGATTCCATCAATTCTATGTTCTTGCCGCCCAGCTCTTCCACTTTTTGCCGGACTTTCTGCACCGCATCCTGCTGGGCTGCCTCTTCTTTCACGATGCCGCCTTTGCCGACCCGCTCGCGCCCAACTTCGAATTGCGGCTTGATTAAGATGACGGCCTCGCGGCGCGTCGCCGCCGCCATCGGCGTTAAGGTGGAGTCGAGCACCGCAGGGAGAACGAGTGTAACAGAGATAAAGGAAACGTCGACGGCAATGAAGCTGATGTTGGCGCTAGCGCCCGTGCGCGCTATATCCTGCTGAGTGAGATAACGGGCATTGGTCTTCTCCAGCAGCTTCACTCGCTCATCAGAACGCAGCCGCGCATGGATCTGGCCGTAACCTGTATCCACTGCAATCACCTCAGCAGCGCCGTGCTGCAGCATGCAGTCGGTGAATCCGCCCGTGGAAGCGCCCACATCCATGCAGGTTCGGCCGGTGAGATCAATTTTCCAATCGCGTAGCGCTGCTTCCAGTTTGAGTCCGCCGCGGCCAACATACTTCAGGTCATCTCCCAGCAACCTGATGGCAGCTTCAGGATCGACGGCGGCTCCGGCCTTCTCAACTTTTTGTTCGTTGACCAGCACACGACCGGAAAGGACGATGGCCTGTGCGCGCTCGCGCGAAGGCACGAGGCCTCGCTCCACCAAAAGCTTGTCGATGCGCACTTTCATCACAGCAATTGTATGTGGAGAAACTTAACTTGGCCTACACTTCGACCCCGACAGGCAACGCCCTGCGCTGAGAGTGAGTTACGGAAGACTTTTGCGTAATCGTTGGTCGCAAATAATACAGCTTCAACGGTTGGGATGCAATAACATTGCAGAAGGAAAAAATTGAAGCAAAAATCTGCTTAACAATTTTTGTCACACTCGATTTTTCTGTAATGCGCGAAAGCGCGCACCTTTCCCTGTGCAAAGCGTCAAAACACGCAGGTTTGCTGCATCGCTTCAATCGTTCACATTGGTTTTCCACATTCTTTTTCACTGAACTGTTGAAAAGCGGCAGGAATTAGTGGAAGCAAATTTGCGCAACCCGCATAGGAGAGACATCTCAACAAACAAGAAGTTGTCATGGGGTAGAATAGTCTCGCTCATGCCACGCAAAAAGAAAAACAAATCCGCCGCCGTCAAAAAACAAAAGGGCAAAAGCCTCAAGGGAAAATCCACGTCCGCACGCAAGACTCCCGCGAAAAAGCGAAAGCAGGAACCGGAAATCCTACCGGTATTGAACGCTGAAAAATTGAAAGAACTGTACGCCACCATGGTGAAGTGCCGCATGCTGGCCCAGCGGATGCAAAGCGATCACATGGGAAATAGAAGCGGCAATTCCGTTCTCGGCTTTGAGGCTGCTCTGGTCGGCGCCGGCGCGCATCTCGTTTCCAAAGATTGCGTTGCCATGGAGCACGGCAGCTTTGTTGCCAGCTTGATTAAAGGAACGCCGCTGCATTCCATTCTTGCGCGGAATAGCAAACACCAAAGCAACGGCACGGGCGAAGCTGGTGCATCAAAGCACGATGGCCACACCTCTGCAGCGCTCAGCATGCAAACTGTTTTGTCACTGGCTGCGGAGATGAAAGGCAAAGGCGCGGTAACGCTGATGTTTTGCACGCACAATCCAGAGACGCTTACTTTTGATTCTGCGGCAATGGCCGTGGCTGCCACGCAAAAGCTGCCTCTGGTGTGCCTGGTTGAAAGCAACCTTGATTCTCCGCTGGAATTACCCAACCAGATTGCATCAGGACCTTACATCGGAGCTGATCCAGCATTCTATCCGCGAATCCCTGTCGATGGCTGCGATGTCGTCGGAGTGTTTCGCGTAGCGCAAGAAGCAATTCGGCGGGCACGTGAAGGCCACGGTCCGGCAGTGATTGAATGCCTCACTGCGCGCAGCAGCGCGTCGGATAAAAATGAAGCTGAGCGAAGCTCCGCACAATACCTGGCGCAGGATCCAATTTCATTCATGGAACAGTATTTGCGGCGCAGAGATTTATGGTCGGATGAATGGTCGCAATCGATCGTTGCAGGCTTCACCCAGCAACTGAGCGAAGCTGCCACTTCTCTGGAAAATCCAGCCGACATCGAAAGCCAGTTTGATAGCGTGTACTCACCACGTCCGGCAGCAGCTTCGGCGCGGTAAACTTTCGTTTCGCCAACTTCATAGTTTCTTGTGTTCAATCAGTGGAAATTGCGCGTAGTTCGCGTCATACTATAGAGATGAATGCCAAACCTGCCGCAGCCCTTGAACCAGACCACGAGGAAATTCTAGAGTGGATTGAAGCTTTTGACGAAGTGATTGACCAGGAAGGCCCTGGCCAGGGTACCCGCCTGCTGGACGCCCTTACCCGTCGCGCCCGCCAAAATGGCGTGGATGCCCCCGTACAGCTGAATACCCCCTACGTGAACACGATTCCGGTGGCTGAAGAGCTTCCCTACCCTGGTGATCGCGCGATGGAGCGCCGCATCAAGAGCCTGATTCGCTGGAATGCCATGGCCATGGTCCACCGGCAAAACAAGAAAGATCCCGGCATCGGCGGGCACATTTCTACGTATTCTTCACTGGCAACGCTGCTGGAAGTCGGCTACAACCATTTTTTCCATGCCACACACGGTGACGAGCCTGGCGATTTCGTTTATTTCCAGGGTCACGCATCACCCGGCGTGTACGCCCGCGGCTTTCTGGAAGGCCGGATCAGCCAGGAGCAGGTTGAGAATTATCGCCATGAATTGCGTGACAAGCCTGGCTTGTCTTCATATCCGCACCCGTGGCTGATGCCTGAGTTCTGGCGCTTTCCGACCGTCTCCATGGGCCTGGGCCCGCTGAATTCCATCTATCAGGCACGATTCATGCGCTATATGGAGAATCGCGGGTTGATTAAGCCAACGTCGCGCAAAGTCTGGGCTTTCATCGGCGATGGTGAAACGGACGAGCCAGAAGTTCTGGGTTCGCAATTGACGCTGGCTTCCCGTGAAAAGTTGGATAATCTGATCTTCGTAGTAAATTGCAACTTGCAGCGGCTTGACGGCCCCGTGCGCGGCAACGGAAAGATCATCAATGAGCTGGAAGCCGCCTTCCGTGGAACCGGCTGGAATGTGATCAAAGTAATTTGGGGCTCGGGCTGGGATGAGTTACTGGCGCGCGACCACTCCGGCATGCTGCTCAAGCGCATGGAAGAATGCGTGGACGGCGAGTACCAGACATTCAAAGCCAAGGATGGCGCCTTCGTTCGCAAAGAGTTCTTTGGCAAATATCCTGAGACGGCGGCGCTGGTGGCCGACTGGACGGACGATGAGATTTTCCGCTTGCAACGCGGGGGGCATGATCCACAAAAGGTTTATAACGCTTACAAACGAGCGGTGGAACATAAGGGCGGACCGACAGTGATTCTTGCCAAAACCGTCAAGGGCTACGGTCTTGGTTCGGCCCAGGCACGCAATGCCACCCACCAGGAAAAGAAGATGACGGACGAGGCCCTCACGGCCTTCCGTTCGCGTTTCGAAATTCCCATCCCAGACAAAGCCGCCAAAGAAGGCTTGCCTTATCGTCCATCGGATGACGGCCCAGAAATCCAGTACCTGCAGGAACGCCGCAAAGCATTGGGCGGATACATGCCCAAGCGCGATGCCCGGAAGGCTGTGCGCGGCTTTGAAGCGCCCTCGCTTGAGGTCTTCAAGGAATCACTGGAAGGCTCAAAAGGCCGCGCCGTTTCGACGACGATGGGCTTCGTGAGCATGCTGCGCAACCTGATGAAAGACCCGAAAGTGGGCAAGCTGGTTGTGCCGATTATTCCGGACGAAGCCCGCACGTTCGGCATGGAATCGATCATCCGGCAGGTTGGCATTTATGCCAGCCAGGGCCAGCTTTACAAGCCGCACGATGTCGACATGCTGCTCTACTATCGCGAAGCAAAAGACGGGCAGATATTGGAAGAAGGAATCACTGAAGCCGGGTCGATGGCATCCATGACGGCTGCCGGTACCGCGTATTCCAATTATCGCGTGCCCATGATCCCGTTCTTTACCTATTACTCCATGTTCGGCTTCCAGCGCGTTGGGGACCTGATCTGGGCATTTGCCGATGCTCGCGGCAAAGGCTTTTTGATGGGAGGAACCGGCGGCCGCACCACGCTGGCTGGTGAAGGCCTGCAGCACCAGGACGGCCACAGCGTTGTGGTTTCTTCCACGGTGCCCACCTGCGCGACTTACGATCCGGCTTATGTGTATGAGACGGCCGTCATCGTCCAGGACGGAATCCGCCGCATGTACCAGGAAGGCGAAGACCGTTTTTACTACATCATGCTTTATAACGAAGATTACGCAATGCCTGAAATGCCTGCCGGCTGCGAGGAAGGCATCATCAAGGGCATTTACAAATTCAAAGCGGCGGAAGGCAAGAAGGCCACATTGCAACTGTTTGGCAGCGGCCCAATCTTGAATGAAGCTTTGAAGGCACAGTCCATTCTGGCGGAAAAATACGGCGTCCAGGCCGATGTTTGGAGCGTAACCAGCTATAACGAGCTGCGTCGTGAAGCGCTGGCCTGTGATCGCTGGAACCGCCTGCATCCGGCGGAAAAGTCGAAGCAGCCTTTCATACTGTCAACCCTGGAAAAAGCTGATGGCCCAATCATTGCCGCCTCCGATTACATGAAGGTGGTCCCTGATCAGCTTGCTCCCTGGCTGGGTACGCGGCTGGTGACGCTGGGCACAGACGGCTTTGGACGAAGCGATAACCGTGAACACCTGCGGCGTCATTTTGAAAATAATGCCGAATCAATCGCCACGGCAGCGCTTTCACGGCTGGCCCGCGACGGCAAATTTGACCCGAAAAAGGCGCAGAAAGCATTTAGCGACCTGGGCGTGAATACGGACAAGGTGGATCCGGCATGGGCGTAACGGAAAACTTCAAGCAAGAGGCATGGGCTGCAACAGGTTACACCAAGTTCCACGGGCGTGCTGAAACGACTGGTTTCATAATGGAATTCGTTGCTGGATTTTCGTCTATCCACCTTTCCTCGCCCTGCTTATCCCCGCTTATAATGACCTTCTAGTAAATCAGGAAGGAGCATTATATGGAAACAAACCGTGTGCTTAGCCGGGTTGGCGCCCGCCTTCTGAGCAATGAGGAACTCCAGCAGATCGTCGGCGGATTTTCTACCGGCGCTTGTGTCTGGGATCCTATAGCCTGCAAGCCCATCAGCGGAGACTGCAGCAAATTCCCGCCGGCTTGTGGCAGCTAATAATTCCTCACGCAAAAAATTCAACTTAACCTAAATAGGCCCGCTGGTCGGGCCTATTTTCTGTCGATTAACGGCCGCCCCGTAAGCAGTAGCCAGACAATGCCCTTCCGAGTGCATTTTTTCATCGCCTCTGCAAACCTAAGCCACCGCTAC
>DASXIL010000416.1:0-5022 GCA_036497985.1 Candidatus Angelobacter sp.
CTCCTGTAAACGGCGCAATCGAGGCGTCTCCCGTCCATTTCACTGCGGCCGCCAAATCAACTTCGACAATTACCGCGATGCGTATTTACATCGATAACGTATCAGCGTTCCTGGTAAATGCGGCAAGTCTGGATACAAGCCTTCCCGTCAATCCAGGGACGCACACGGTAATCATCCAGGCCTGGGACTCCACCGGACAGGTGCTCAAGGCTTCTCCGATTACGCTGACAGTAACCCAGGGAAGTCCCGGAACGTGTACCGCTGCGACCATCGGGGTCACGGTCTGCTCGCCTGCGCCGGGAGCCACTGTCACATCTCCCGTTCGGGTAACTGCCGCGGCAAAATCAGCGACTGCGCCCATTACGGCAATGCGGATTTACGTGGATAACGTGTCCGTCTATGCGATCAGTGCTGCTGCAATTGATACGTCCCTGGCGATTTCTCCAGGGACTCGTTCAATGGTGGTGCAAGCCTGGGACTCAACCGGCGCTGTGTTCAAGATGCCGCTGACCATCCACGTGCAATAGTAGTGCGGACAAAAATAACTACTCTCGAAATTCGCAACAAAATGAAAAGCCCCGGAGATTCCTCCGGGGCTTTGTTGAGAGCTACCCGGCTTATGCGCCCTTCCTGTCACGATGGATATCGCGCCGATCATGGCGGATGTCCTTTTTGTCCTTGCGAGCGTCTTTGCGGTCCGCGTGCAGGTCTTTCTTGTCCTTGGAAATATCGCGATTATCGGCCCGCAAATCGCGGCGATCGTGGTTTACATCGCGCTTATCGTGGTTGATGTCTTTCTGCTCTTTGGCGGCATCAGCTGTGTCGCCCTTTTTCAGGTCCTGGTTGCGCTCGCGGCGATCTTTGGCGATGTCTTTCTGGTCCTTATTGATGTCGCGGGCATCCTTGTTCCGGTCAACGCGGTCCTTGTTCAGGTCGCGCTGGTCTGAGCGGATGTCTTTGCGATCTTTGTTTAGATCGCGGCGATCATTCCGCACGTCTTTGCGATCGCTTTGCACGTCCGTTGTGTTGGCGGCGCTTTGTGCCCACATGCTGGCGGTTACACCAAATAAAACCAGAGCCAATAGATGCTTCAAATTTCGTCGAATCATGGAAGCTGTTCCTTTCATACCCTCCAAGGTAAGTTGCTATGCCGTATGAACACACCACCTCGCATTAGTTGCAGTGGAATTTTTTTAAAAATCCGCACGATATAGCAGCAACTTTCGTCCGCTGGATGGGTTGCAGCGCGAAAAAATGCCCGGCAAAGATAGGCATCTTGCCGGGGACTCGTCTTCTCATTCTTTTGAAACAGCTGCTGTAGACGCAAGCGCTAGCGTGCTCTAGCAGGGGCCGAGTTCGTGAGGGTAAAGGATAAACATGGGTTGCGAATGCTTCTGGATTTCCTGATTGATCGTAAGGCTCCAGTCCTCGGGGCGCCCGACGAGAGGCGGCTCAACCTGCATCCGGTAGTAAGCGGAAATCATACTCGCAACGGAATGCGCTTTCTGCCGCACCGATTGAACCATTTGCGGGTTGGCCATGCTGTAGGTGCGCCGCGAATCGCCATTCATGACACTCAACACCAGACCTCCGCTGTCAGTGGTTAAAGGATAAAAGTTTTCGTCACCCGTTTCGTAAACGAACTCCCCCACCAGGGGTTCTGACTGTGCCAGTCCTTGTGAACTGGCTGTTGTGGTGAATCCGCCGGCCACGCTGCTTTTCGTCTGCACAGGTCCCAGTGCCAAGCCGAACATCCGAATGTGATTGTCATGCAAACCTTTCGCAACCATCCTGGCAGTCGCCTTGCGGCTCCCTTGCATATCAGCAGCAATCACAACAATGGAATCTCCCGGTTGCGGGGGGCCAAACCATTCAATCCCGACCATCAGGGTATCAAGCACTCCGGGTTCCTTCCCGCGTTTGCCCTCGTCAGGCTGGCCCAACGCCTGGCTAATGGCGGCGTGGTCTTCAGTAAACTTCACGTCCAGGCCGGGTCCATGGGCAGGCATGATGGCAAAGGTATCTCCGGGCCGCGCACTCGCCAAAAGAGTCTTGATCATTTCATCTTCCGCTTTGCGCGAATCGGGCGAGAGTTTCTTGTTTACGTCGGCCACAATCAATACTCGACGCGGTCCGTCGTCAAAGGCAAGACCCTTTACGGTTACCGGTTTTTTCTGGATGTGCCCAATAAAGTCTTCGGCGGCCAATCCACGAAAAGCATCGCCATTCAAGCCAATCACGCCAACTGGAATATCGGCCGCTTTGCACGCGGACTGTTGGGCAAGAACAAAACTAGAAAAAAACATCACAATACTGAGTGAAAGAATGCGGGACACCATTAGGCAAACTCCCAAGAGGTTTAAGGATAAGGTTCGGGCCTATTGTAGCAATGGTTCGCAATATTCTTGAGCCCAGACTGAGTCAATCGCTCGTCGATCCGGCAAATCAACTTCGTCTCTAAAAATATGCATTGTTTAGACGGGTTTGCTCGAGAGAATGTAACGCATCATTTTGAGAAACTGAGTTCCAAAATGGAACTAACGAAGCAGGCTTCCCGCACACCTATAACAGATCATTTAAAGAGAAGGCGAAAGTCTCCATCAGCGACATCATCCCTGTGACTCGCCTCTTTTTCGCCTTGCTAACCAACCAAGGGTCATTGATCTAAAGGACAATGGCCGTTAGGTCATAGCACTCGTTTGGTATTGGACTCTTTCCCAAAAGCGCAAATTAGTGCAACTTTTTATTGCCAGTCAAAATAAAAATAATTGCTTTTGATTCATGGTATTAGAAGGAATACTCCAAAGCTGAGTTCCTGCTTGGGATACTATATTGCGGTACAAAAGTTCACTCACACAAGTCATCTAATTTTCCCGCAAATTTGAGCGCGCCACGCCAAACTTCGCGGATACAGCGTGTGTTGGAGAACCGCAAAAGTTAGAACGGCTCTGGGTGAAGTTTTTGCGTAAAAAATCGTGAAACGGGAAGCGCACGAAACCGTGAAGGCAATGGCCAAATCGAAGGCGACTCTCGACTCTCAGTCGGGCTTCACACTTGCGGAATTAATTGTGGTGGTCGCTATCATTCTGGTCGTAGGTGGCCTGTCCATTCCAAATCTTACCAGAGCCATAGATACTTCCCGGATCAAAGGAGCAGCGCAATCGCTGGCGGCTGCTTATCAGGATGCGCGCATCCGCGCTACCCAGAAAGATACTTCTTATCAGGTGCTCATTTCCCCACCTGGAATTTCGCCGGCCCAGATTTGCATTGATCTGGACGGAGACGGGACCTGCAGCGCCGGAGATCCTGTCACCACCTTTGCCACGCAGGTTAAGGTAAGCAACCTTGGTGTGCCGGTTCCGCTGGGTGCGCAGTTGAACTATCTGACCACAGACACGGAACATTCAAATGCGTTGGGAGGCGGCCTTACGTGGAATGCCCTGGGGCTGCCTTGCCAGCGCACTTCACCCACGGCTCCATGCACTGCGATGGGATGGGTGCAGCACCTGCAACTTCTGCGCGCGAATGGAGACGTGATGTATGCCGCCGTCACCGTAAGCCCGACGGGCAGAGTCAAAGCCTGGACATTTATTCCTTCAGGAAATGGAAACGGTACGTGGCTTTAAGACACTATATGAATACGTATCGCCAAATTCGGGGGGCCAGAACGGCAAAAATGTCGCGCGGATTCAGCCTTATCGAAGTGACGGTCGCCATGGCTGTATTGGCCGTTGGGCTGCTCGGCAGTATCGTAGTCATTGGCGTGGCCAGCGCGAATGATGGCCGTTCCAAGTTGCATTCCACAGCGGTAACTCTGGCACAGAGCACCATGGAAAAAATTGTGGCCATCCCAACAGGTGCCGGGAATACCCAAACCACCCTCACGGACTGCGGAGGGACGCCTCACACTATTGAGACCGCTGTACTTGCCGCAGGTAACGGCCCTGCGTTGATTAACAGCGGAGCTTTTGCGGGAACCATAGATTTCTCGCAGCCAGCTGTAATTAATTACTCAATGGTTTATGTCACATGTTCAACAAGCGGGAATGTTGGATACGACGTCCGCTGGAGAATCGATCCGGGCTCAACACCTGGCACGCAGTTGGTAACGGTTAGCGCCAAGCCACTGGTTACGGCAGGCGCGGCGCAGTTTACGTTGCCCTATACGCTTCATCAACTAAGGGGGAACTTCTGATGATGGCATCCTCCCCCCGTTTACTTAGAAAGACTAGCGCAAAAAACAGGGCAACAGCAGGCTTTACCCTTATAGAAATGCTGATCAGCCTGGCGATTCTGGTTACAGTCACCGGTGCGGTATTCGAGCAGATTAACTCGATGCAGAAAAAATCAGCCTCAGAAACGGTGAATTTAGACTTGACCCAGCAGTCGCGGGATTTTATAAACCAGACGGTACGTGACTTGCACATGGCAGGGTACCCCACCGCCAGCATGTATTCGGTGGATCCATCGGCGCGCCCCCAAATGGTTGCAAACCGGCTTGTCAGGGTATCGCCCACGGAAATTCTGATGGAAGGCGACGTTAACAATGATGGCGCGGTTGAGAGCGTAGATATTGTTTATGATCCCAACTGCCCGTGCATCCGCAGAAGCGCACAGGCCAAGATAGATGCAGACTCATTCCACCAGCCAAGCAATCTCTTCACCGAAACGCAGCAGGTATTTCCTCCCGGCACCGCGGCAGGCCAATCCGGTGAAGACCTGTTTAAGTATTACGACCAGAACGGAAATCCGGTAGATCTGAGCAAAGGAAACGACATATCCACAGATCAGGGCACCGCAAATCTGGCCTCCATCAAGACCGTAAAAATTAATCTTAGTCTGCTTACGAATCAGCGCGATCCGCAGACGGGCAATTTTGTGCGAACGTCAATGTCGGCAAGTGCAAGGTTGGGTTACTAAATGGCAAAGATCATGTCCAGAATGATGAAGCGAGATGAACGGGGAATGGCCTTGATACTGGCCTTGTTCGCGCTCTTGCTGCTCTCTGGTATTGGTCTGTGC
>DASXIL010000417.1:0-7683 GCA_036497985.1 Candidatus Angelobacter sp.
CGACTTTCACCCTGGCAAAAGCCGATGGACGGCAGCCCGCGACCTCAAGTTCAGCGTCGCGCTCCAGCATCACGCGTACCGGCTTACCGCCGGCTTTCTTTGAAACCTGCGCGGTGTAAGCGCCCCAGCGATCGATGCCAAACTTGCTGCCAAAGCCTCCGCCTACGTGGTCCTGATGCACATGGACGTTGGCTTCAGGAATTTTCAGCGCCTGAGCGTATTGGCCTGCTAGGCCAGAAACATTCTGCGTGGAGATGTGGGAGAAAAGATGATCATCATCAGTCCACTCGGCGATTGAGCCGTGGCTTTCCAGGCAGCTATGCGTGATTACAGGACAGCCGTAAATGCCTTCAGAGACAACTTCCGCTTCTTTGAAGCCTGCGTCAGGATCGCCTTTGACCTGCTCGGTTTCCTTCTTATAAGGCGAATTGTTGGGCTGCGGCTCTTTCATCGGAGCGGCTTGCAACGCCTTGATCACCTCATCGCTGACTTCATTGTCTTTCAGCCGTTTTTCCAGTTCGGGTGTCACCTTAAAGGCCAGACCGCGCTTTTGCACGGCAGCAATCACCTGATCGTCCGGCGCGTCGTCATTCAGCATTTGGCCGATGTCACGTTGAGTGAGCGGACCAGTGCTCTCCGCTACATTCTTCGGTTGGGTGAAATCGTCAACGAAAAAGGGAAGCGGCTGATATTCCACTTTGATGGCGCGGGCTGCATCGGCTGCGGTGGGTTCATCAACGGCTGCCACCACCACAACGTCATCGCCGGCCCAGTGAATTTCACTGCCTGCATCCTGAATGATGTAAACGCCTTTTACGCCGGGCATTTTTTCCGCCGCTGAGGTATCCACGCTTACGACCTTGGCGTGAGCATGCGGAGAGCGCACTACTTTGCCGTAGAGCATGCCCGGCCGATGAACGTCATAGGTGTATTTGGCGCGGCCTGAAACTTTGTCCGGCCCATCGACGCGGGAGATGCGTTTGCCAATCAGCGTACGCTGGTCGGCGGCGGGCCATCCATATTTAGTGTTGTCGTCTGCCATGGATCAGGCTCCTTTCGTTTTGGCGGCCTGCAAAACAGCGGCGCGCATTCCGGCATAAGTTCCGCATCGGCAAAAGTTTCCGCCCAGGCCGTGCTTGATCTGCTCCGGCGTGGGATTGGGATGCTGATCAAGAAAAGCTTTGGTGGCGACAACGAAGCCCGGCGTGCAGAAGCCGCATTGCTGCGCGTCATTGTCAATAAATGCCTGCTGGATGGGATGGAGATGTCCCGGTTCGCCGAGGCCTTCCACGGTGGTGATCTGCGCGCTTTGCGCGTCGATGGCCAGCACCGAGCAGGAGTACACGGCTTTGTTGTCCATCAGCACGGTGCATGCGCCACAGGTGCCGCGATCGCAAACGCGCTTCGCTCCGGTAAGCTCAAACTGATCGCGCAGCGCGTCCAGCAAGGTGACGCGCGGTTCAAGCTGCGCGTTGAGTTTCTTGCCGTTCACGTTGAGCGATACCGGAACTTTGCCCGGTCCCTGAACATGCGGCGTGTCGTCGAGTGCGAGCGCGCTGATGTGGCTGACCAGCGGAACGGCCGCGGAGACGCCGGAGATCTTTAGGAAGTCGCGCCGGGAAACTCCAGGGCTGGAAGATGACGATTTGGGTTTTGTGGGCTTGTCGTTTTTATCTTGCTTTGCAGGCTTCTCAGGCAGATCGTCCACAGGATGCCTCCATGACTATGCAGATCAGAATGACAGCAACGTGCGAAACGGAAATTGTAACTCGCAGGGGTGGAGCGTGTCTTGTAAGGCAGGGGTTTAAATGGCGGTGACGTTTCCAATTGGAGACTTTGGCAAGCTTCAGAATGATGGCGATTTAGACCACCTACTCTGAAATCATCCCGATCGTCCTCAACCATGTCTCCACCAGCTGAGGCCATGCGGTTATCGGGAGCTGGGTGCGCCGTAGTCCAAACGCATGCCTGCCTTGCGCATACAAATGCATTTCCACGGGAACGCCAGCATTCTTCAGGGCGATGTAGTAAGCCAGGGAGTCGTTTACGTTGTCCACATGGTCATCCTCCGCCTGTAGCAAAAACGTAGGCGGCGTCTGGCTGGTGACAAGGAGATCGGGGTTCAAAACAAGGTCTTTGTCGGCAGTAGGCGGATGAGGAAGGGCAAACTTTCTACTGCCTCGTTTAGCGTCCGACTCTGCCGCAGTAAACGACAGATGGCCTGGATAAATAGCGACAGCGAAATCGGGACGGAAGCTCTCTTTGTCGGCGCCATCTACGGCGGGATACAAACGCTTCGCAAAATGCGTACTCATCGCTGCGGACAGATGACCGCCTGCCGAAAAGCCCAGCACTCCAATCTTGTGGGGATCGATATGCCACTCGGCGGCATGAAAGCGCACCAGCCCTACTGTTCTTTGCGCATCTTCCAGAGCCATCGGTGATTCAGGATATGGCCCCGATTTCGGATACGGCCCTATATCCGTCACGCGGTACTTCAACAGCACACACGTGATCCCCTTGGACGTCAGCCAATCGCAGACCTCCGTGCCTTCCAGATCGATGGCCAGAATCTGATAGCCCCCGCCGGGGAACACAACGACCGCAGCGCCCGTATTCTTTCCTTCCGGCGAATAGACCGTCATCGTAGGGCGCGACACGTTGCTGATGTAAGTCCAGGGTCTGCCGCCGACGAAGTGGTCCTTGGTTCTCGTTGTCGCGACCTCCGGCCCCGAGACCGGCTGCGCATCCGGCGCTGCGCCCGGCCAGATCGGCACCTGGCTATGTCCCTGCGAGGGCTGCCAGCCGGCGGTCTGCGCGCTAAGACCGGCAAAAGCAAACACCACACAAAGAGCAAGGACCGAAAGCTTCATCACAACCCCGTAGCCTATTTGAATGCGTGGCTGAGCCGAGTGTAGGGCTGCCCAGAGAGGATTATTCCCGTTGTTGCAGTGGGAACCACGCCAGTAAACAGACATCAATTTTGTCCAAAGCGATGGATCATAACGAAATTTCATTTCGGGAATGTTAAAAGAATTTCACGTAAGAGTCGTTGGGTCCCACGCCGCACAGATGCGGGAAATTCATTCAATTTTCACTTGCCCGTCACCTGCGGTTGAAATTGCACGGGTACGCTTTTACGTCAGCAGGCTAGCGCGTGATTACTCTCGCGTACCGGCACTGCAAATTCTCACAATGCGGAAAGTTCTCGTGAATAGTGAGAAATGGTTTGCCAGCATTGTTTTCCCGCCATGCACGCCCGCTCAAAGGCGGCGCGCACAACACACCGCACATAAAAACGGTCTGGACCATCGTGATGGAATCCAGAAGCCCTCAATATCCCCAACCAAAAATCTTTCGCGCAAAAAGGAGCCTCATGAATAACTGGAAACATTGTCTAACTACACGTCTTCTCTGTGGAGCGGTTGCGTTGTGCCTGGCATTGGCCACAACCGTACCCCCTCTGGAAGCGCAAGCAGCCTTCCCGCAGTACGACCACATCTTCCTTATCATTATGGAGAACGAAAATTACAATCAGGTTGTTGGCAGCCAGTTTGCGCCTATCTTGAACGCGCTTGCCAATGATTACGGGCTGGCCACCGCCTACAGTGGCGTCGGCGACCCCAGCGAGCCCAACTACGTCGCCATGCTCGGCGGCGACACCTTTGGCGTCAGCGACGATCCATACTGGTTCCCGGGCCAGACCGCCAATGCCGATAATCTGATGTCGCAGCTTGAGCGAGCGGGCAAGACCTGGAGAGGCTACTTCCAGAGCATGCCTTATCCCGGCTATCGAGGTTTTTGCTATCCCGACAAGTGCAATGGCATCCCCGATTCCGACACCCAGTATGTGTCGAAGCACAACGGTATCGTGAACTTTGCCAATATGCAGACGGCGGCTGAATTCGGGAAGATGTTCCCGCTTGCGCGATTCTCGGCTGACCTTGCAGCAGGGACAATTCCCAATTTCAGCTACATTGTCCCCGACGAGTGCAATGACATGCACGGCGCTCCGCCCTGGTGCGTGGATTCAGGCGCGCCGGGATCAGTGCAGCAGAACTTCTTGATCGCGCAAGGCGACAAGTTTGTTGGCGACGTAGTGAACGAGATCACCGCGTCATCCCTGTGGCAGAGCGGCAACAATGCGATCGTCGTGACTTTTGACGAAGGCAACACGGCCAAGAGCCAGATCCTGACGATTGTCATCAGCAGTCACGGAGTACGCGGCGTGCAGGACAAGACGAGCTTCAACCATTTCTCCCTGCTCGCTTCACTTCAGCAGACGTTCGGCCTCGGCTGCCTTCTCAATAGCTGCACGGCAAGTCCGATGACGAATCTCTTTGCCATTACCGGCTCCAACAGTGTTCCTACGCTGCCTCCGCCGTTCGTCTTCCCCACCAGCGTCGATACCATTTCCGCGCAGGGTGCGGGGAACCAGGCGGCCGCAGCCTCGCTCGGGGGCAGCGGTTGGAGCGTGGTGCCAAGTTACAGCTTTGGCTCGCGCGACAACATTCTGACGGGAGTTTCCGCGGCCTCCCGGACCGACGCCTGGGCAGTAGGCGCTTATAATCCGCCGAGTTCGAGCGTGCTTGCCACTTTGGCGGAGCACTTTGACGGCACCCGCTGGACCGCCTTCCCCCTGCCCAATGTGGGCGCGCAGGAGAATGTGCTTCTCGGCGTCTCCATGCCCTCCACAGGATCTGCATGGGCCGTGGGCTATTTCGTGAACGGCAGTTTCAAGCAGCAGACTCTAGTCCAGCATTTCAATGGTACGGTCTGGTCTGTTGTGCCGAGCCCGAGTCCCGGCGCGCTGCAGAACATCCTGTTTGGCGTGGCCGCCATCTCCGACTCTGACGTGTGGGCAGTTGGCGCGCAACAGGACACGAACGGACTTTGGCACACGCTCACGGAGCACTGGAACGGATCTCAGTGGTCGGTGGTGAACGCCGTTGACGCCGGCCAGAACGGCAATCAGTTCTATGCCGTCAAGGCCCTCGCTTCAAACAATGTCTACGCTGTTGGTCAGCAGGCAGGCCTGGGATTCCCCAGCCAGTCGCTCATCGAGCATTGGAATGGAAAATCATGGAGTGTTGTCACCAGCCCCACCGATGCGTCCACGGCCTTGCCGCTCGGCGTCACCGCAACCGGGTCTTCGCTGACTGTAGTTGGCCAGCAGGAGACTGACACCGCGCCCTACACTACCTATGTGGCTGCAGGCGCTCCAGGTGGTCTATCCATCCAGTCAACCCCCAACGTCGGCACCGGTGAAAACGATCTCTACGGTGTTGAAACCGCCGCTGACGGCTCAACCTGGGCGGTTGGCTGGGACATCAACACCTCGACCGGAAACCATGACCCGCTCATACTGCAAGGAATCAATGGCGTATGGTCGCTGGTCCCGAGCCCAAGTCTTGGGACGGGCACGGACAGCGGCTTAGAGGCTATCACGGCCATTCCCGGCGGTGGCTTGTGGGCTGTGGGCGTAACCGCTCCGCCGAACGGGGCTGGAAGCTACTCGACACTCATCGAGTTCCACCCGTAACCGCGCAGTCAGGAAAGTCCAGAGGCCCGGGCTGCTACCGCCTGGGCCTCTTTTCCCGGCTAGCATTTCGTTTCGGGAATGTTAAAAACAAGTAAACCTCGTAAACCGGCTGGGACGTGACGCTCAGAGCGCACTATACTTACTGCGATTCAAAAACAGTCCATGATCCCAGCTTATAAACTCAGGCTCTTCGCAATTGCGATTGCCATTTCTCTCTCAACGTTAGCGCAGGCAGAAACACCTGATGTGTGTCCGCGCGAGGATAATGATTTCACCGCTGTTCAGCAGCGCGCTGATGCCAGAGATCCTGCGGCGCAGACAGCATTGGCTTCCTGCTATGACCTGGGAATGCATGTGAAGCCGGATGGAAAAGAGTCAATCAGCTTGCTCACCAAAGCGGCCAACCAGGGTTACGCACCGGCTGAGTATGAGCTGGGGCGGATTTACCTTTATGGTCGCGGCATACCCGTTGACTACGCTCAGGCATTGCTCTGGGAGCGTAAAGCGGCAGAGCAAGGTGATCCGCGTGCGCAACGGGACCTGGCATTTATGTACGAGCGTGGTTTTGGGGTGGCTGCTGATCCGGCACAAGCAGCAGAGTGGAACCGCAAGGCCGCGATGCAGGGAAACGCGGAGGCGCAGCTGCATTTGGCTAAGGGGCTCGACGAGGGCGCTGGCGTGAGCAAAGATACTGAAGAAGCGCGCAAGTGGTATGCCAAATCGGCACGACAGGAGCAGCCGGCGGCGCAGTTGGAGCTGGCGAGACAGTCTGCGGGCCAGGGCAATTGTCCCGTGGCGGTCCACTGGTATGAGGAAGCGGCTGGGCACGGCCAGGCACAGGCGATGTACGAGCTGGGCAGACTCTATCTAAGCAGGTGCGGCCCAAACAAAGATAAGGCGTTTGCATGGTTTACGATCGGCGCGAGGTTCGGATCAGGGGAGAGCAAGGCGGAAGCGGAAAGACTGGTGCATAGGCTCACTCTCGCCCAGAAAAAGCATGCTGAACTTGCAGCGGCAGAATGGATCAAAGAGCATCCCGGCAGTGACAAAGAAGAAGACGAAGAGGAGAAGCGGTAGCCCCTCCTCTTCGTTGTTCATCTGTTGTGTCAGAACCAGCCCTGGCCGTTCGGATTCAAAGCTGTCTCAGCGAAGGCGCGTGTTGCAGCCGCATTGTGTGTGTCAGCATTTTCATGGAACGGCACCACGACGTAGTGAATTTCGCCGGCTTCCAGGTTGACAAAGTTGTGGTATGCCGCGTAATCGACTCCACCCTGCAACCCTCCCAGGGTTGACTGAATGCCCGGAGCGAGAAAGATCACAAAGACAGTGCCCGCCGTCGGCGAGGGAATGGCCTTGTTTTTCAGCATGTCTGAGAGCTTCTGCTGAATCGTCAGATCATTTACCTTGCTTTGGCTGAGATCGCTGAAGTCTTCCAGCTTCGGAGCGGCACGCATTGTCTTGATGCTGTGCTGTTTCAACTCCGTAACCTGGGCGTTTCCAGCGGATGCTGTGACATCCAGCAGAGACGCCTCACGACCACGGATTTGCGTATCGCCCCAGCCCGCCCCCAGAAAAATACTGACCTGCTGGGCTGAAGCCAGAACTGGTCCGCCGTGGAACGTTTTTGGTCCAGCGACGGAAAAGTCGACAGGAACGATCTGGGCTTTGCCGCCGTCGTCGTCAAAAGCGAAGTTCGGCTCCGCCGGACGGTCGATAGTGGCTGGCGGCGCATCAGGAGACTGGTTGCTTTGTGGTACGGCGAGCGCCGGCATTGCCAATCCGGCGAGTAACAGCGTGCCAAATACAAGTCTATTCATAGCGTCTCCTATTGAGTCACCTTGAGTGAAATGTCGTCCAGTACAAACGAGGTCTGCAACGAGGCATCTTCCTTGCCGACAAAGAAGACCTGGATGGTCTGTCCGGCAAAGGAGAGGACGTTAAACGTTTGCTGTGCATAGCCGGTGTTGTGATTCAGGTTTGAGAATGTTGCCAGCGTCTGAAGCACTGTACCGGAGGAATTGCGGATCTGCACCTGCAACGTATCAAATGCCGTTGTGGTGCTGGTTTCCGCCGTATTGATGTGCAGCCAGAAAGTGAACGAGGCCGCTGTTGCATTAGCCGGTATGGTTACCTGCTGCATT
>DASXIL010000418.1:0-4641 GCA_036497985.1 Candidatus Angelobacter sp.
AATTTCGCCGGGCTTAACCGTTGTCTGGGCAAAGCCAGTTGTAGCCAGCAACAACAATATGAAGAGTAGTGAATCTGATCGCATGCCTATCCTGGTTTGCATTAGGCACAGACTACAAGATTGGCGGTCTAACAACAAAACGACAAAGGGCGGCTCGTCTCCGTGTCGTGGTATGTCGCGAAGAAACTTGAGAGGCTGGCTGTAAATCGGACTCGGTAGCCCGAGCCGATTAAGATGTACATCGCCCCGGTTAAACAGAATAATGGTTGATTTGCTAGTGGAGCCCCTTGCTGTAACGCTCTGTGGATTTATACACTCATTACTTTATCCAAGGAGAAACAACTTGAAGAAATTCATTGTCGGTCTGGTTGTTGGCTTATTGATTCCGGTTATCGGCGGTTATTTTTACATCAAGATGGGCATGATGCCGGTAGCCACGGCGTCGGCGCCGCTGCCGATGGAAGAGAAAATCGCAAAAATGGCCCTACGCGCGCGGATGGCGAAAGACCCCGTGCAACAATCCCCGGTCCCTGCGGACGAGCCCAACCTGACGCAGGGCGCGCATATTTACGTGGAGAACTGCGCTTTCTGCCATGGCTTTATCGGCGAGAAAGCCAGCTTCGCGGCCAAAGGCATGTTCCCGCTACCTCCGCAGTTGCTTTCAGGCGACGACATGATCACCGACGATCCGACGGGCAAGATCTACTGGAAGGTGGAAAACGGAATTCGTCTGACCGGCATGCCCGGCTTCAAGGACATGCTTACGCCCACGCAGATTTGGCAGGTATCGCAACTGCTGCAGCATGCTGACAAGCTGCCCGACCCGACGAAGGCCGCATTGGCAAAAACTGCGGCCCTTCCAGTTGCGCCACCCAGCCCGACGCCAGCAGCCATGCAGGGCAAGAAGCCGGGAAAAATAGGCGGCAAGAAGTAGCAGCTAAGGGATAAAAAACCGGCGGGCAGCCGCAGGTCAGGCGGCAGCCCGTGGAAGTGCTTAGAGTTTCTCGTGGAATTCGCAGCCTGAGCAGGAAATAAAGATTCCGCCGTGGGTGTTGCGCTCGCGGTCTTTCACGCGCTTTACGATCCGAGTCGGCTTGCCGCATTTAGGGCAATCGGTGCTCTTGGTGGTGTCCATGATTTTCTTGCGGTCTGCCGTTTTGGCGATCTTAGCCATGATTCAATCTTCTCCTGAAATGTCGGGTTTCCGCGGCCCTTAAAGTCGACGGCGGCAAATGCGGCGGGAAATTTGGGGACGGCACGCCACTAAGCGGTGCGTCCAATGACCACAACAAAATGACCGCAACAATATGATTTTACACTGAGCGGGCTGTTTTCGTCTCTGAGTCAGCCCCGCCATCAGCCGCAAAATCTACCCTTTACTTGTAACCCGCGCTTCGGTTATCAATCAATACATCTGCAACAGCCATTTACAGGGGAGATTATGAGGAGAATCGCGCTGATATTGCTTACAGCCGCGGCGTTGAGCGCATTTGCCGCCGAAACTAAGGTTCAGGGTTATCTGGTTGACCTGGCCTGTGCAAGTGAAGAAGGTCAAAAAACCGGCTTTGGTGCCAAGCATTCTACAGACTGCCTGCAGATGCCCGAATGCGAAAAGAGCGGCTATGGCGTATTGACCGACGACAAAAAAGTGATCAAGTTTGATGCTGCGAGCAACGCCAAGGCCAAGCAGTTCATTGCTGGGCTGAAAAAGAACAAAGACATCAAAGTCAACGTAACCGGAACCGTGGACGGCGAACGGATGACCGTGAACAAGATTGAATTGCAGTAAAACCGGCTTTATTTAAGTCGATATTCAGGGGCCGCGGATGATCGCGGCCTCTTTTCTTTGGCTTCGACCCGCTGCAATGCCTTCCTGCGGTTCCGACTACGATGTTACTTTTGGACATTGGCCGCAAGTGTATGATTCGGTGTGGCTTATCGCCACAGCCATAAGTACCCAAATCCCACCTCATCTCAGGACTGCGTCCTCCGTCGACTGAAAAAGAAGCACTTAGCCCGTTTGGCAAGCTTGGCCCGCCAAGTGCATTTATCACCGGCGAGGACTTCCCCACTCACTGAAAACTTGGAGGCCCCTATGAAGCGGTATTTACTTCTAACTGTTGCAATGGTTGCCATGATATTGGCGACAGGCTGCGGCGGAACCGGCAACCTCAATGCCGGACCGACCAATGCCACCATCAACACTACCGACGGTCTGAATGATCAGATCGTGAAGTTTGAGCTTTCCGTCAGCTCGCTGACGCTTACCGGAAGCGGAACCACAACCACAACGGGCAACCTGCTCTCTAAAACGTCTGAGGTTGAGTTTGTCCACCAGGCAGGATCGTTTGAGCCTTTGGCCCTGGTCAATATTCCGCCGGGAACCTACTCCGGAGCATCGCTCACGGTTTCCAATCCTGAAGTCGTGGTACTGAACAACGCTGTTCCGCCCGCGCCGGTAAAAATTCCGGCCACTCTTACCAGCGGCAGCGTAACGGTGACTTTTACCGCGCCCATCACGGTGACCAGCAGCAATTCTTCGGTCATTAACTTTGACCTGGATTTGGCCAACTCGGTCGTGCTAACCGGCACGCCGCCAACTTCGGCCACCGTGACGGCCAAATTCAACGTAACCACAGCCACCGCCACCAACACTGACGAAGACAGCGGCGAAATGGACGACGTCCACGGCAGCGTCACGGCCATTGCAGCGCCGAATTTCACCATCCAGACCAAGACCAGCACCATTGTTTTTGCCACGGACGCCAGCACGCAGTTCAAGGATGGCATCACCTCGCTTTCACAGCTCAAGGTGGGTGACATTGTTGAAGTGGATGGAACCACTAAGCCCGACGGCAGCAAGCTAGCCACCAAGGTTGGTGTGGAAGAAAGCCAGAGCGGCGAAGAAGCTGAAGGCATAATCACTGCAGTGACCGGCGCGCCGGCCACGCAGATCACGATTGCGCATCAGGTTGATTCGTCCAACTCAGCTACGCCGCCGGTTACGGTGGACCTTGCTATTAGCGCGAGCACCGCGTTCTCCGTGCGTACAGACAAACTGAATCTGGGCGGAACAACGCCAGCTTTCGATGCCAGCCACATTGGCAAGGGCCAGCGCGTTGAAGCCGACACAGGCAGCAGCACCGTCTCGCCCATGCCCGCAGATAAACTCAAGCTGCGCGAACAGGCCATGGTGGGAACAGTTTCTGCAGCAAGCGCGTCAGGCTTTACGCTGACGCTGAACGCCAACTCCGCTTTTGCCACCCTGACCGGTCAATCGACCGTCGCGGTTTCAATCGTGAGCGGCACTAACCTGAAGGTCACACCCGTGAACGCCAACACCGTGCGCGTGCGTGGTCTCATCTTCTTCAACGCCGGCTCGTACAGCATGATCGCGTCGCGCGTTGACGACAACAAATAACCAGCATCCTTTAGCATTTCCAAAAACTGGGTCCGCTTCCGCGGGCCCTTTTTTGGCTATTGAAAAGACAAAACCTTTGCAACACAGAGGAAAGGAGGAAACGGAGGAGTTTGAAATATCGATTAAAAATCCGCTCGCTGGAAGTTTCGCTGTGGCAATCAAGAAAAATGCATCGCGGTTAGGTGGGACGCAAGACCGAATTACTCATTTACCAAATTCCTCCGCTTACTCCGTTCCTCCGTGTTTCAAAGGTTTTGCCGCGATTGCACTACTGATTAGGGGCTGAATGCTGACGGCTAATTGCTAAGACCCTTGCTCAGTGCGCGGAAGCTACCCCGCAGCAGTTGTGCTTGCTTTCCTCAATCACCACGTTCCGCGTCTGGCCCAGCGCGCGGTTCAGCGACTGCTTCGGAATCGAGGTAACAAGGGGTTTCAGCAGCCATCCCAGACCGGTGGGAATATCGCGCGTCAGGGATAGCGCCTCACATTGCAGGTAAACGCCGCCATCTTTTTCTTCAAAGCGCCAATATGTATTCAGCCGCCACAGGTAGCCATGTCCCGTGCCGACAGGCAACTCTTCACCGTCTGGTTTGGCCGGGTCTTTTACCTCGGCAATGCGCGTGCTGATGGAGTTGGAATAAACCCTGCTTGCGTCCACGCTGCCCCAATGCACGTCATAGGTCGTGTTGAAATCGACCGTCGTAAATCTCTTCTGGTGCAGGCGCAGGAACATCTTGAAATCGTCGCCATTGTGCGCAATGGTTCGTGACGCGCTCACGTCAGGCTTATAGAGTTCGGCGCGGCGGTCATAATCCTTGACAACGGGCAGCGTCTTGGCCAGGGTGGCGCCGGGAATAAAGATAAGTCCTACCCAGTGGTGCACCATGCCGTCAGGAACGTCAGAGCTCACGCCGGGAGCTTTGGTCTCAAGCTTTTCCACCAGGATCTCGCCCCGCTTGAGCTGATCATAAGCTTGCCGCTGGGCGTCGGCGCTCATGCCGTCGATATATAGGAATGTCCCGCCCGGGCGCAGCTCATTGGCGAACCGCGCCTCGGTGGCCGCGACGTAGCGATCAAAGGCAGAGTTGGTCTTTTGCTTAAGTTCGGCCGCCGACGTGGTCGGACACAAAGCCGCAGCCAGCAGCAGCGCGGAGAAAACACGAATAATAGAAAGTCGTCTCATGAAAATGTTGGAATTTTGTCTCTTCAGTAAGATGCAC
>DASXIL010000419.1:0-4852 GCA_036497985.1 Candidatus Angelobacter sp.
TCGACCGAGGGTTCCATGGACTTGACCGATTTCAAAAGAACAAACTTGTACGTGTTCGGAGTTGATTCGAAAGCGAAGCGTGCCATAACCGCCAGCGATGGTGTAAAACGGCTTCCCTCCTGGTCGCCGGATGGGAAGTGGATTGCATATGCAGGAGCTGAGAGCCTGTCTGGCGCGCGACAAGTCTATGTAATCTCTGTTAAAGGAACAGACGCCCCAAAGAATCTAACGAATCAATTCGGGGGGCCCGTGACTTTAGAACAGAGCTTTTCCCACTTTGTGTGGACTCCTGACAGCCGCTCCATCGTCGTCAGCCGTGAGCATGGTCTAGCAAAGATTGACATTGGTGATCTCCATTCGACACACATCGTCTCGCTTGGGGGAGTGATTGATCCCGAAACCGTGTCAATGTCACGGACTGGAGTTCTGGTTTGGGAAAAGATGGATGAGCGGAACTGGGGCCTAATCGAAATGGCTGACGGCAATTCCACTTCACCATCTCTGGTGGTTGACACTAATCCCCAGATGAAGGAATGGGCCATTGGCGAGCAAGAGTTGGTGCAGTGGAAGAATTCTCGCGGCGATCAATTAGAAGGCGTGCTGATCAAGCCAGCCGGCTACAAAGAAGGGCACAAGTATCCCCTGATTGTGGATTGCTATCCGGCAGTCGGGCAGGAATTACATGAGTTTTATGTCGGAGAGATGGGCGGGAACCAGGCTTTCGCATCCCGGGGCTATGCCGTGTTTTTCCCGGTTTCTCGCGCACCGCACGTGTGGCAAACGGTCGTGAAAAGTGAAGCCTTCATGCAGGCGGTGAAAGGACCGGATGGCTGGGCAGTGATGGTCGACGACATCATGTCGGGAGTCGATGAGTTGATACGCAGAGGAATCGTAGATTCTGATCGCATGGGAGTGACTGGCTTCAGCAATGGAGGGGGAGTTGCTGACTACCTGGTGACCGCTACCACTCGTTTTAAGTGCGCGGTATCGATCGCAGCTGTGGCACCCGATTGGCTTTCTGAATTTTTTTTCCCTGCGGGCGGAGGTCCTCCTGCAGCTGCCGTGCAATGGTACGGCAAAGACAGTACTCCATGGACTGATCTTGAAGGGTGGACGAAAATGTCTGCCCTTTACCGCTTGCCAAACGTGACTACGCCAATGCTTTTGGCTGATGGCGACAAAGATATTGGCTTCCTGCAGGGCATGATCGAGATGTATCAGGGATTGCGATATCTCGGCAAAGACGTGACCTTACTTCGCTATGAAGGCCAAGGCCATGGGTTCAAAGGGGCAGCGATGACAGACTTCTGGCGGCGTGAAAATGAGTTCTTCGATCGTTATCTCAACCCCGAAGCAACGCGGAATTAGGCGCTCCGTCAGACGTCCATCGCCCCGCTTTGAAAGCTGTCGCCGGAAGCGGCACAGAAAATCAGCCATTAACCTTTAGGATGGGTAATCCCTCTCAATCCCGATTATTAACTTGTCAAAGACCGTTCCAGCATCCATGCCGCAATGCCGTGCTCCACTGAGGAGCTATTAACGAATTGCTCGCTACCCGACCTCCGATTCTCTATCCCCTACCTTGATATCCCACCTCATCGCAGGTCGTCCCAGAACAGCGTAGGTTTCAGCATGTTCTTCCAGTGCCGACCGCCGCCTGCTGCGGCCTTCGCTCGCCGCTGCTCCCTGGCTTGATCTTCATCTGAAAGCTCGCCTCGTACGCCTCTCTCCCTTCCGGCGTGTCGGTTCTGTACATATCCGGCGTGGGCTTCCATTCCACCGGCCGGATCTCTACTTTCAATCCGCGCCCACCTGTTCCGGCTAGCCGTGGATCCGCGTCCACCTGCGGTAAGCCCTTCTCTTCCTTTGCGTCCTCTGCGTCTGCTCCATGCAATGGCTTTGCGGTAAAAAGGTTTTGGTTTTGGCTTTTTCCCTCCTCCGTGTCCTCTGTGCCCTCTGAGGTAAAAGGTCTTTGGTGTTGGTGTTGCTTTTGGCTGACTGCTGAGTGCTGATTGCTGAATGCTTCTTCGCTCAGTGCTTCTTCCTCATCCACCGTGTTCCGGACCATCTCTTCTTCCTTCGCCTGCCCAAACGTCGTCTGGCCCACGTTCTGCAGCGCCAACTGCATTGAGTACAACAGCAACCCGGCTTTTTTCGTTGAGATCGTGTCTTCAATCAGAGACTTCTGTATCCTCATCAGCCCAATCTGGATAGCATTTGCGTCCTCCGGCGGCGGCAGCCTCAACATCAGCTCCCGCGCCTCCATCATCTGCATGTGAGCAAAGCAGTAAATATGCTTCTTCATCTGCGGAGACCCGCAAGCTGTCCCGCCCTGCTTCACCCATCGGCACCTCGGGGCCATGTTCGCCAGATCCAACCCCGGGGTCCCCGGACCGCGCTGGTTTTGCGCGGGCTGGGGTGAGAGCCTCGCCTTTAGCCGCAGATAAGCGTCTTTGTGCTGCTCCGCGCTGCGCGTCGCGCGTCCCACCAGCCCCGGATTCTCCTCCGCCAGCCTCTCTAGCTCGTCGCAGGCCTCGCCAATCCTGCGTATTATTGCCTCAGCCCTTCGCTGTTGGTTTTGCTCTTGCTCTTGCCGTTGCTGTTGCTCTTGGTTTTGGCTGATTGCTGAATGCTGATTGCTGACTGCTTCGTTGCGATCCATGGCAGTGTTTTCCTTCCGCTTTCCCCGCCATTCATTCCGACGCCGGAAAAGCAATTTCTCTCGATTTTGGGCAAAGCTCGACCATCATACTTTAGCTTGGATTTCGCCCAGAATAAAGCACGAAACAGTTCATCGTTCATCTTCTCGGGAAGTCGCGAGTTCGCCAGCTTCTCTGCTGGCCAAAATTCTTTGCATCTTTCCGGAAGTACAGGTGCCCCCGGCACGCGCTGCGCCTGGCGGAGCGTGGACCCGCGCACAACCCCCGAATACTGCCCATCCTGAGCGAGCACGAGCGACAGTAGGAGCAAGGGAGAGTCGAAGAACCCAGAGGATGCGTCCTTTACCATGGCGCTTCAGGGAGTTTCAACTAAGATGAGCGTGCTACCCACGAAACACGTATCAGCGCCAACCAACCGCGTGCCGTAAGTGATTCAAAATGAATTGGGGCTTTAGACGCTTTAGGACCACGATACAAGTGTCAGGGCACGACTTTAGCGTTTAGCCCGCAGCGACCGGAGAGAGCAAGGGCTGCGTAGTCGTGCCGTAAATATGCCTAAAAGAGACCTTCCCTTGCGCCGCAGGCCCGTGGTCCCCGACGCGCGCGCTCTTTGCGCGTGGCGGGGTGGAGACCGCCGCGCAGCGCAGCGGAGCGAGCTGGATCCTGATACGTATCTACGGGAGAAGGCGCACTCTGCGCAAACGATGGGGCACGCGGCCACCGGCCCCAATGTTAGCCGGGCACGGCAGGCTTGTTACTGAAGGCATATTTCAGAAGCCGGTAAGACAGATAGAACACCAGGAGGGTCGCTCCCAAGAACACGGCATGCCCAACGAAGTCCTGCCAACGAATCGTCACGGGGTAGCCTTTGACCTTCGGGTAATAGTAGTAATCGTAATAAATCCGTTCGCTTTCGCCGTACACCGTGGCGAGAGTTTCCAGAAGAAGCGTGCCTCCCACAAAGGCGGCCGTAATGCGACGCACCTGGACCTTTGAGGCCCGCACGGAAACATCTGCTACTAGCGCTCTCAATGTCAACGTACCGATGCCAATACTTGCGGAGACTTTCAATGACGAATCGCTCGTCCATCCCGACGCGGACACGATGGCTGCGACAAGTACATTTACAGTAATCAGCCGCCGCATCTCTGGGTGGGAACTCGATGCTATCAAAGCCTCCGTAGCCGCGGCGATCAACACATACAGAGCAACGAGCATCACTTGCGCGAATGGCAAAAGCCCCTGACTTTCTAAGTAGACATGCGAGAGTCCAAGGAGCGTGAGGCCCGCAATGATCTCGTACAGGTAAATTTTGAGTGTTCGCATTTGCTCCTCTCTAATGCAAATTCTCAAACAGCCGCACGACTTCTGATATGGATAATCTAACCGCAGACGACGAACTGGTATTGTCCCTTACCTCTCCAAGAATGTTAAGAAACATATCGCGGCAGCGGGCCGAAGCCAGGAAGGGCTGGCGATGATAGCAGCTGCAGGTAATGAAGTACTTCTGGGCGCTGGGATGAAAGCGGCGCAATCCGGTTGGCATCGGGCGTTATTGTAATCCCACCCTTTTCTCCGAGCGCAAGAACAAAGGCGCGCTCTGGCAAGGATGGACCCACGCGTGTGGTGAGGGAACAGAGAAGTGGGCCACCCGCCGCTCAAGTCGCGCCCTGATACTTAGTTCATGAAATGACAATTGGTAGGTGCGGAGGAGACCGCCCTTTGCTCTAAAATAACAGCAGAGATATTGTTTGGGATCTCTAACATGCCATACTTTGCCATCGCTATCAGTGTGATGATCGCCTCGCCTGGTGACGTGCAACCGGAGCGCCAAACTGCCCGTGATGTCATCCACGAGTGGAACGACACGTATGCCCACCAAAGAGTTGTCCTACTCCCAATGGGCTGGGAGTCACATTCATCTCCTGAAATGGGGGATCGTCCGCAAGCAATCATCAACCAGCAATTGTTGAATCAGTGCGATCTGCTGGTCGCGATTTTCTGGACAAGGCTGGGCACGGCTACTGGGGAAGCAGCGAGCGGAACGGTAGAGGAAATAACGAAGCACGTCGCAGCCGGAAAGCCTGCGATGGTTTATTTTTCTAAATCACCGATTGAACCGGGAAGGATCAATCGTGAGCAGTACGATGCGGTGCTAGAGTATCAGGCCGAATGCAGAAAGAATGGCCTAT
>DASXIL010000420.1:0-4747 GCA_036497985.1 Candidatus Angelobacter sp.
TCACGGCATTGAACTTCGTTTTCTTCACCGCCTCTTTCAGCAATGCTGGGTCCACGGTAAAGTCCTGCAGCATGCGCAGCCTGGTTCCCATGGCGTAAACAGCAAGCGGTTGGCCAGCAGGAAGCTTCTCCAGAAACTTGAGCATCTGCTCGCGCGCATATTTCTGGTTCGCATTGGTTACATTGATTCCATCCAGCAAGAGCACATTTAAGGCGCTGTTGGTTTTGAATCGAGGCATATTGGTAATGCGATTGGCCGGCAGAACTGCCGGAGCCAGCACGGCTGGTTGTCCTTGCGGGCCCTGCTGAAAATTGAAGACGCGGACCTTTTGCAGCTTGTTTTCTTCCTGCAAAATAAAATCATCAGCCTTTAGATCGGCAACCGGAACTCCTTTATGATCGAGCGCGATCACATCCACCACCACCAGCCTGGTCTTTACTTTCAAGACTGCGGCAGTGCCTTCCACCTGCGCTGGTTGTGGTTGGGCCGGAGTGGGAGCAGCGGCTTGAGGCGCAGCGGCAGCTTCTCCGCCGGCAGGCGGTGCGGTCTGTTGCGCCAGAGTCACTGCTGCAAATCCCAGCGCCAAAACAAGAATACGAATAATGCTGCGTGAAGAACTGCCCATGAGTGCTACTCCCCCGATAACGGCCTGAACTGCTGGTTTAATATAGCTGACCCGGATGTGTTTCGTTCGACGATTTTTATCGCGCTCCAGCACTCGCTGATCAGAATTCAGCTTTCCAGCGTGCTCTCAAGGGACACAATGGTGAGCGAACCCACTTCGACGAGAGGACGAAATGAGATACAACCGCTTCTAACGTTTGGGCGCGGGAACGTGAAATTCAATGCCATTGGCGGCATTGGCCTGCTCTGTTGCTGCAGCGTCCAGATCGGCAAGCGGGTATTTGTGGGCGCTTTGCTCATTGAATATCCACAAAGTCTGGCCCGCGATAGCGTAACTCTTCGCCGAGATGCGATGGCCGTCGGTAAACACGAAAATCGTGGCCGCGGCTGGTTCCTTGGCGGATAAATTCTCTCCTGAACTGGCCCTGGAACGATCTTCGTAATAGCGTCTGTTTTCTTCGCTGCGCAGATCGGCCACTTCATCGGTCAGCTGCTGGACCTGCGATGCAAGCTCCACGCTGTTGCCATTGTCCGAGTTCACGACAACAGGCTGCTGCACCGGCGGAGGATAGCTGTAATTATCTCCATAGAAGCCGGGATAGTAGGGATAGAAAGGTGGTCCAAAGAAAAATCCCCCGCCAAAAAAGAATGGGGAGCATCCGAAGCAGCCATTGAAGAACCCAAAGTGGTTATGAAAGTGGTTGTGAAAGTGTTGAAATCCGAAAGGACGGTTTACGAAGACGTGGTGGCTGGATACAACAGTCCGGGATGAGAATGTTCGCGGAGCAAAAGAGGAAAGGCCGCTAGTCCGTGGGACAAATGAGCTAAAGCCCGGACCTGATCTGAATCCGCCGGGAGCGGAACGAACTCCCGCAGGGCCTGCGGACCTGAACCCGCCAGATGGAGCGGACCTCAAGCCGCCACCCCCATGGAATGAGCCGCCCCCGCCGCCCCGACCTGACATTCCGCGCTGCGCATAGAGTGAGGGAGAAATGAGAAGAGCAGCCGTACACAGGACAACAAGCGACGTAAGACGTTTCATAGAGGTATCCCAGTCCTTACTTGTATTTTAGTCCTTTCGCACAATCGACAAAGCAAGTATTTGTCCAATGTTTTCAATCATCTGCTGCGGTTGACACACGGAACTATAATCTTCCGCATGAAAAATCGCGTGTTATTCATGTTTGTCATCCTTCTATCCATCACCGCGCTTGCCCAGACAAAAAAGCCTAAAGCTCTCGCAACGCCGGCTTCCGCCAATATTTATCCGATACAAGAAGGCTATGTCGATGCCAATGGCGTGCTCATTTATTACCAGACAATCGGGCAGGGCGCGCCCTTGATGATCGTGCATGGTGGCCCGGGCGTTTCGCATGACTATCTAATGCCTTACCTGCTGCCGCTGGCGCGTGGCAACAAACTTATCTTTATCGACGAGCGCGGTTCGGGCCGCTCAGAAAAACTGGAGGACGCGACGCAATACACCGTAGAAAACATGGTGGAAGACGTGGAGAGCGTCCGGCAGGCGCTGCATCTGGGTAATATCAGCCTCATGGGGCATTCATACGGCGGCGTGCTGGCGCAGGCGTATGCGTTCAAGTATCAGCAGAACCTTACGCACCTAGTGCTGGGCGGGACGTTTTACAGCACAAGCGAAATGAACAAGGTGCTGGCCGAGGAAAAGCGCAGCATGCCTCCGGAAGCGCTGATAAAACTGGAAGCTCTGGAAAAAGCCGGTCTGTTCAATAAGGGCAAGGACTGGGAAAAAGGGCGCTATCCTGACGACTATGCCAAGCTGGCCTGGGGCGATGGCTACTTCCCTTATCTTTATCAGCGGCGTCCAGACGCGAATTACGATCCGGACGCCGGCAACACAACAACTGCCTGGGACCTTTATCGCGAGATGTGGGGATCGGACGGAGAGTTCATTATCGATGGCAATTTAAAGTCAGTGGAGTATCTGGACAAGCTTTCCAGCATTCATGTTCCAACGCTGTTGATCTGCGGCGACCACGACGAATCGAATCCACGGCTCTCACGCACCATGCATGAAAAAATAGCGGGATCAAAGCTGGCAATCATGCCGCAGTCCGGTCACATGGCATTTGTTGACCAGCCGAATTTGTACATCAAGACAGTGGCGGAGTTTTTGAAAGGGAAGTAAGGACTGGGGCGCGAAAGCGCTAGAAGAGAGATTGAAGACGAAAGGGAACGGAAGATGGCCGACAACAAAACTAAACCGACCAAAATAAGTGTAGTGGCGTTCATCGATGCGATCGCTGACCCGGGCCAGCGCTCTGACGCCAAGGCGCTTGTCAAATTGATGCAGAAAGCGGCTGGTGAGAAGCCGACGATGTGGGGACCGTCCATCATAGGCTTCGGCAGCCACCATTATGTGTATGACAGCGGGCGCGAAGGCGACATGCCGCTCATTGCTTTTTCGCCGAGGAAGGCTGCCACTGTTTTGTATGGTATGACCGGCTTCGATGGATCTGAGGCGTTCATGGCAAAACTTGGCAAGCACACCACCGGCAAAGGCTGCCTCTATATCAAGAAGCTGGCCGATGTGGACCAGAAAGTGTTGGAAGCTATGGCCGCCAAAGCCGTCGCCAGGCGGACGCGATAACGAATTTTGTTGATTGCTATTGCATCCTGGTAGTCAGCTTAAGGCAATTTGCGGACCAGCTGAGGCGTTAATCAAAGCGACATATGGTCGCGAACATCTGAGGTGATCAGGAATGATTTGCGTGCGCCTTCCCCAGCTTGGTCTCTTCGCGGCCGTTGTGGCTACAGCTTTGAGCTTTGCCCAGACGAACCAGTCGACACTTAAGATAGAGTCTCCTGCGAATGGTTCGGTCGTCAACCCGGGACAGACCGTGAAGATCCGGGTCGTCTCTGCAGCGGGTGCTGCGATCTCTTTTGTCGGAGTTGTGGGAGAAGACCCGCTTGGAATGAGCGAACTCGTCAAGTCTGTACCAGCGGAGTTTTCGATAACAATACCTTCCAAGATCAATGCATGTCGTAGGTACATGGTCACTGCTATCGGCAGGACTCCAGGAGGTGCGGAACTGCTGGAGTCAATGATCGACTTAGACGTCGAGCGACCCGATACGCCGGTTTCGATTGTCTCGTTCCAGTTTCCCAGCCTGACTTTGGTGGCCGATCCCAAAGCACAACCATTCCACCTGATCATTCTGGCGACCTTTGCCGACCGGAGCAATGTTGAGGTGACAGAGTCATCTTATGTCACCTATCAGTCAACCAATGACGCAGTGGCAACGGTAGAAAGATTTGGAGGAGTAACGGCGGTCGCACCCGGCATTACGTCCATCAAGGTCACGTACAAGAATCCCAACGGTGGAAGCGTGCAAGTGTCAGTCCCGGTGATTGTGGAGCCACCGACCAAGAACTGAAGTATCACTCTTCCTAAGGAAATCCGTGGAGTATAAACGTCTTCAGCGCGACGCAAGGCTTCCAGCATTACTTTCCATTCGTCGCGCAATGGTCATCTGGCATTCGTGAGCCAGTCGAATCTTACATCACGACAGTGGCGGAGTTTTTGCGGGAAAAGTGATAGGAGTTGGCGGGTGTGCGGTAAAATCGACTCCATGGCCCACTTGACTACCATTGTTCGCGATCCCGCCATTCTCAGCGGGGAGCCCGTTTTTCAGGGGACACGGGTTCCTTTTAAATCTTTGACCGATTATCTCGAACACGGTCGGAGTTTGAATGAGTTTCTCGAGGATTTTCCGAGCGTGAGCCGTGAAGCGGCGGTTGCTGCGCTTGAGGAAGCCAGGTCGAGTCTGGCCGCTTCCTTGAAATGAGATCAACGTGAAGACAGACTTCCAGCGTAGGTCTCTGTTGGTCGCACTGTACGTCCACTCTTAATCAGATCAGCAGCCTTCTCGGCGATCATGATTGTTGGAGCATTCGTGTTGCCGCCGACCACAGTTGGCATGATGGATGCATCGACCACTCGCAGGCCTTCAACGCCGTGAACGCGCAGCTCTGAGTCAACTACGGCAGCCGCATCATTGCCCATCTTGCATGTGCCCACGGGGTGATAGAGCGTCTCAGTAAACTTCGAGATGTGCGCACGCAAAGCCGCGTCATCTTTGGCTGC
>DASXIL010000421.1:0-7908 GCA_036497985.1 Candidatus Angelobacter sp.
GGCCACACCTCCCAGACGTACGCCGGTAATGCCACAATCCGGCTCCGTGGTATTGATATGAACGTTATCCGGCGTAGGTGGAAGGACAATCCGGTTGTCCAGACGCACTACCAGATTGTTGTTTTGCGGGTTATTACCGCAGCCGTCCAGGACCTTTCGTGTGGCTGGGTCAGGACCGCCGGCGGCCAGGGCTTTGTAGCCGACAATGCGAAAATCATGGGCATCATCCGCGAAGATGCTGTTGGTTTGAATCAGGGCAACTTCGTCTGGATCACCGATCCAGGACCGTCCGGCAGGGGTGCCCCACGGGCCCGGGTTGGTGACCGTTTCATAGTGGTGGCGGCTCTCATAGACGTGAGGAGCCGAGGTGGCAACCGGGAACGACGGCCCAAACCAGTGCGGCGGAGTGGCAGCGTCAAAATACAGCCGGCTGAAGTTCTCTAGCCCGGCAGGATTGACCGGGGCCCACGCTGCCGGCGGCGCGCCCTGAGGTTTGGTTTCAAGTTCATAGTAATCCGCTTGGGCCGAGCTCCCGAACTGGGCAAACAGCGAGATCAATTCTGCGAATGGCCGGTCGCGGCCACCCGGGTTTTCATAGCCCACCGGCGCGGCCAGCGCGCCTGAGTTCCCGCCTATGGCAGGTACGGCAATCTGGCACACTTCCGTGAAAAGAACGCAATCGCCGGGCGGCGGAGGCGGCTGGTTCCGTATGCAGCACGCGTCTTCATTCGCCACCAGTGTGACATTGAGGCTGGTGGGAATGTCCCAGCGGGTCTGGAAGATGTTCTCGCTCACGATTACTTTGACTGGGCCTGTTCCGCAAGCTTGCGTGACGCGGAAGATGATGTCCGGAGAACAATCCAGCCACGGTGTCCACGGGAACCAGGGCCAGATGCGCAGCCGTTCCAGTTCTGGGACAGGAGGAAGCTGCGTGAGAAGCTTGGTGCGCAGCCCTGGCATAACGCCGGGATCAAGCCCGCGGGTAGCCGCCAGCGCGGGCGCCGCAAGCGGCAGAGCCGCTGGATGCGGGGCCACAGGGGGCTGTCCGGCAGGCGCGGGAGACGGCGTTGCGGTGGCCCGCAGGATATCAAGACTCGGCTTCGGCGTTGGTTCAGCAAACTTCAACGCTGGGTTGAGTCTCAACACAGGGTAGATTCTTTCCACCAACAGGGGTTCCAGTTGCCAATAGCGCAGCGTCCACCACCACCAGGGCAGCCATCCGCAACACCAGCGAAACTTGATGGAGAAGTGGCCGTTGGCATCAGTGATTGCCGTAGGCCCGACTTGACCGATGGAAGTCCACCACCAGAAAAAGTCCACATCGAACGCGCGAACTTCAGCGCCCGGGACAGGACTTCCGTCGGCGCAAACCACTCGGCCTTCAATGTCAAAATTGCGGCACCAGAACAGCCAGAAGCGCCACCATACCGGTGTGAGTACAAAAGCCGGAAGAGACAGGTTTCCCTGCGCCGGCCACTGCCGCGGGGAGACCGAGGTTGTGAGTGTTTGCAAATGAAAGATGTCTTCGTCGGAAGCGTTTTCCGGGCCGATAGCTAGCGAAAGGGGCTGTTTGGGATCGACTTCCAGTTTTACTTCCGCTTTGCCCGCCTCGACCGCGACAATCTGTGAACGCGTTTTGCCGCCTTCCTGCACGGCAACTTTCACGCGTTGCTTGCCCCGCTCATTGGCTGGGACTTGTGATGCATCAATTGGAATAATCAGCGTACTCATGTCTATCTCTCACTTTCTCAGGGTTGTCGTCAGCGCGGGCTTGGTGCCGCGGCCCGAAGAGGACGGGATGAAAAAAATTGCAGCCGCAAATGCGCAGGTCAGCGCGCAGGCTTCAAGTTGGGGACCGAAACCAGCGAAGGTGCGTCTGCACCGTGCACGCGCAGACGTGTCCCAGGTGAAAAGTGATAAACAGTCCCCGTCAGTGGGCCGGTGACCGTCAACTGGCCCTGGCCCATGTATTCAAAGTCAACCGGCCCGGAGGTCCACTTTGGCCCGGCTTGCAAGCTGAACGAAGGCTGCCGCAGACCGTCGCGTTGTTTACCGCAACATGACATTGCTCGAGTTCTCTCCTTTCTTGTCTTCGTGCTTTTCCTCCCAGACCGCAGGAGGCGGCAAAGCCGGCGCACGAGAAGTGGCGCGCTCCAGGAGAATGGCCCCGCCGGAAAGACCGAGCCATAGAAACCCTCGTTCCAGCCATCCGTGTCCCAACAGCCAGGCGCATGGAACTGCGATCCATAAGCTGAGGCAATAGAAGCAATCCAACAGGCGACCGAAAACACCATGGCCTGCCATCCGGCGAAGGCGAACAAAGGCATCCCCGGGGCCGTCTTCTCCCCAAAACAGATGGGTTGCACGCCAGACCGCAAGGACTGCAACTACAAACCAAGTAACAGTCAGGTTCCCCATTGAAGCTCAACCATGTTTTGAACGTACGTAGCTCTAGTGCACGAGAACGAGCAGCGTTACAGACTTTCTTGCAGAGCACGCTTTGGAGTTGAACCACGGTGACGCCAAAGTCGAAGGGGGAGGCGTGGAAAACTTATCCTCGAAAAGAGTTGGCGGTGGTATTCACCTTGGCCGTCGCCATCACGTCTTTATGCGACCCCTTGACCGCGGACTGGCCGTCAGCAAGGATATGGTGGGTATTCCGCCTTCTAAGGTTCACGAGAAAGTAAAAGAAATCGCCGTAATCGCCCGGATCGGAAAAATCTCAATCTGACCACGGATTTCACTGATGACACCGATCAGGGCAGGGTTCGGAAAAACTCAAAACGTTACCGCCGAGGCGGCGGGGATCGAAAGCCTTGTCGGCAATAGCAACTACACCCAGTACGTCCTATCCAATGTTCTGTACTGGATCGCCTCCGCGATGTGCTTGCTCTCAATCTGCGGGCTGCCTTCCATGTCGGCAATGGTTCGCGCGACCTTCAGTATGCGGTCGTGCGCCCGCGCGCTTAGCCCCTGTTGTTGCATGGCGCGTTCCAGCATGCGTTCGCTATCAGTACCCAGGTCGCAATAGGCTCGGATCTGGCGCGAGCTCATCTGCGCGTTGGAATAGTTGCGCTCACCGGCGGCGGCAAAGCGATTGAGCTGGATCTCGCGGGCCCGCACCACGCGTTCACGAATCTGCGCCGAGCTTTCAGCCTTGCTGTCACTCCCGCGCAGCTCTTTGTAATTCACTGCCGGAACGTCAATGTGAATGTCGATGCGGTCCATCAACGGCCCGGAAATTTTGGACACGTAGCGCTGGATCATCGTCTGCGAGCACGGGCACTCTCTCTGTCCCGACCCATGGTAGCCGCACGGACACGGATTCATGGCCGCAGCCAGCATGAATCGTGCGGGAAACGTCAGCGACATGGACGCGCGCGCAATGGTCACGTTGCCGTCTTCCAACGGCTGTCGCATTACCTCCAGTACGTTGCGCGGAAACTCCGGCAGCTCGTCCAGAAACAAAACGCCGTTGTGTGAGAGCGACACTTCGCCGGGACGCGGAATGATTCCGCCGCCGATCAGCCCCGCATCGGAGATTGTATGGTGGGGCGAGCGGAACGGCCGCACGCTTACCAGCCCGGAAGCCGCGTCCAGAACGCCGGCCACGCTGTGGATCTTGGTGGTCTCCAGAGCTTCTTCAAACGTAAGCGGCGGAAGAATGCTGGAGACACGCTTGGCTAGCATGGTCTTGCCGGAGCCGGGCGGCCCGATCATCAGAATGTTGTGTCCGCCGGCGCAGGCAATTTCCAGCGCGCGCTTGGCCGTGAACTGCCCGCGCACCTCCTTGAAGTCCGCGGCGCCGTTCTGGTCGGCATCACCCAGCATCTGCGATGTATCCACCTGCAGCGGAGAAATACCGTTGCCGCTGTTCAGCAGATTGACTACGTCAATCAGCGACTTTACCGGATAAACATTTACGCCGCTGACCACGGCAGCTTCCCGGGCATTTACTTCCGGCACAATCAGGTTGGCAATCTTCTTGGCGCGCACCGCAATAGCGATCGGCAAAGCTCCTCGGACGCCCCTGATTCCGCCATCGAGTGACAGTTCACCCACCATCACGTACTCGGTGAGCTCTTTTTTTATCAGGCCGCCGTAAGCGCCCAGGATTCCCATGGCCATCGGCAGGTCAAAGCCTGACCCTTCTTTCTTGATGTCGGCAGGCGCAAGGTTGATGGTGATCTTGGTGAGCGGCACTTCGAACCCGCAGTTTCGTAATGCGGCACTGATTCGCTGGCGACTCTCCTTCACCGCGGTGTCGGGCAGTCCAACAGTCTGAAAATTCTCTTTAGGGTCGCGCGACGGGCTGACATCGACTTCAACCTCAATGATATTGGCGTCGATACCGTAAACTGCAGCGCTCTGGGTTTTAAAGAGCATGCGTGCGGGTAATCTCCTGGAATGGCAGAGCATTCTAGCAAGAGCGGGCTGAAATGCAGAATTTTGCAGCCTGAATCGCACCGGAAGTCACCGTGGAGCCGTGACCTCCTGAGTTACCTAAGTGCATGTTTCCATTGAATCTGCACGCTTTTGAAAGTACCATCAAGCCATTCTTACCGGTGTTTCTTATGACGCGGTATCTCGAGCCTCGCGTTGACATCAGCCTCGACGTAAAAGTGTGGGGCATGGACCTCTACGGCAAACCGTTCGTGCAACATGCGCGCACGGTGAATGCCAGTTCCGTAGGCGCGCGGCTTATCGGGATTGACTGCGTACGTGAAGGCGAAGTTATTTCTCTGCAGCACGACAACCAGAAAGCGCGTTGCAGAGTAGTCTGGGTCGGACGTGACGCAGCCAAGTCAAGGCAGATTGGTATACAGGTAGTTGAACCCGACAAGAAACTTTTTGGCGCAAAGCTGAAATCCCCGGCCATACAGACAACGCAGTCTGCTTCCCGCTTTACCGGGTTTGCCGGAGCGGACCAGGCTGCGCAACAAGCAAGGAGGCCTATGCCAGAACCGACGGGAACCAGAAGGGCCCAGCAGCGTTTCCATTGCACCGGCGGCGTTGAGATGCGCCGCAATGAAAGTGCGCCACCGGTCTTCGGCAATTTAAGTGACCTGAGCCTGACCGGCTGCTACGTTGAAACCGTGTCCACGCTTCCTGTTGGCAGCGAGATTCTTTTCATGTTGCGCGTGCGTGACAATGTTGTGCGAGGCCGGGCACAGGTCAAAATATCAAACCATGCCGTTGGCTTGGGACTGGTGTTTACGCAGTTGAGCAAAGATGATCAGGGAAAGCTTGAATATATCCTGAGCCTGCTTTCTGGTTCGCTCGACCTAAATACCGACGATCAACGAAAACTAGCGCCTGAAGATCCGCTGCCTGTTTCCCGGCCCTTCAGCCCCAATACCATTCAACCAATTTCACGCGGAGGTTCCAGCAAAATGTCCAGCCAGATGTCGACTCAGGTTACCCGAACGATTGAAGAACTCAATCAGGTGGAACAGGGGCTGGTGATTGACAAGGTTGACCCGCGCGTTATCGCCCAGTTTCATGACGCGGTGGAACATCTTCGGCAGACAGCGTGGTCCGTGGTACAGTGGGTGGACCTGAATTCCTCCGGCGGCGATCCTTTTGAAGTTCTGCCCCAACTAGAAGCCGAACGCATGCACATGCTGCGCAAACTTGCCCACAACGTCACTGCCGATCTCGATTCCGGCAGCGTCACTCGCTTTACTGAAGGCATATCGAATATTTACGAAGAAGTGCAGGCGCTCTATCGCGGTTTGAGGAAGATTGTGATGGATGGCGCGGCAGAATAGCCTCCTGACATCTAATCCGCGATACGTCTCGATCCCGCCGATAGATTTGTCTCTTTTATTCATTCCAATTTGGGACTAATAGATAAGCTCTTCACCAGCAGTTACTAACTTGACACTTTTCAGAGCTGCTGGATTTTTCTAATATTGCCTTCCCTGCCCGGCCCTGCACCAAACATCACTCTACAAAAAGATAGGACCTACCATGAAAATCTCAGTATGGCTGTTTTCAGCCTTTTTGTTCCTGGCGACGCCGTCTTTATTCGCTCAAACACAACTTGAGGTATTTGACGTTACAGTTTATGAAGGCATCTACCCGGACATCTTTAATGCTTACGGGACAGGAAACACGTCCGGAGCAACGAACCATTGGATCAATTTTGGATTGCCGGGAGGGCGCCGGGCCAGCATTATTTTCGATCCCGTCTATTACGTGACCACCAATGGGCTCAATCTCAGCTATTCGAATGCCCTACAGCATTTCCTGAATACCGGTCTGCCGCAAGGGCTCAGGGGAAGCCTGGAGTTCGATGTGCAATATTACATGAGCCACAATCAGCAGGAGTTGGCCAACGTCGGCGTCACCACTTTTACAGGCGCGGCAGATTACTTTATCAACACCGGTCTTCCAACGGAAGGCGAACAAGGCAGCGCTGATTTCAGCGTTCAGAACTACATGGCGCTCTATCCTGACGTCGCGGTGGCTTACCCAGGCAATTATCAGAATGCCACGCTGCATTGGCTGAGACGCGGTAAAGGCCAGGGTCGCTCCGGAACCGGGACCTTCGCCATCTCGTCCGAGTGCACCGCGGCCACCGTGAGCAATCCCCGGATCTACATTGGAGTTACGGGGCCATTTGGGACTGACAGCAACAACAGCGCCGCCCTTCCGCTCGATGGAAGCACCGTGGACAAGTTTGACGCTATTCTTCGCAGCCGGTCGGAGTCCGGCGTGCAAAACCTGATTGTTTGTATCCAAGGGGGGAGCTTTCAGACGAACGGGGCGGGCGACTTCAATTTCTACGGCCCCACGGGCAGCCCTCATCATACGATACTTAGTTGTTCAAATTGCCCCCTCGGATTCAGCGTGAATACCAACTGGCACATACACGGTCTGGGTATCCATGGGACAACCGCAACTACTTTGCAACTACAGAATGCCATGGAAAGCCTCACCGACTGGAGTTTTCCTTCCGGAACCGGCCTGGGAATTGTATTCCTGAATCATGATCGGAATGTTTCCGGAGTCGAGATCTCTGACATGATCATTGACCTGAACTATTCAGGAGTGAAGACTAACAATGGCGCGCTGATCAACCTGCTGGCCATCTACCTTGATACCCATCAAGGAGGCCATCATATTCATCACCTGAATGTTCTCGGTCCTTCAGGAGAAGCAACTCAATCCTCGGCCGGCGAAACCCTGGAAGCGTCTCCCATCTTTGTCAGCTCTCTGGATAACGTTACTCCCACCCAAAACGCCGGCAACCTGATTGAATATGTGCTGATGAGCGACGATCCGCAGAACGGTCATTGCAGCGGATATCCGCCCCCAGCCCCGCACATCACTACGCTGGGACGCTGCTCCGGAATCGTGGTGGACAACGCCGCGGCCGAGGTGCGCTACAACGTCGTAAATGGAGTGGAAAACGGGTTCGGTGGATTTAACATGCCGCTGGTCTGGTGGCACGATAACTATGCCTTCAACAATCAGGGCAACGGATATATCACTGACAGCCTGGTCAACCGCGAAGTGCTCATTCAGTTCAATGAGATCAGAAACCCTGGCACGAACGGAATCCTGGTAGGCGGCCTGCAAACTTACAATGATTTCCAACTCCAGTACAACACGGTCTTTTTGGCCCGGGACCGCACCAGCGGCATTCTTCTCAATGGCAACGTAACCAATGCCTCGGTGATTAACAACAACATCATCCAGTCAGTCACCATCTCCGGCGGCGGCGGCATTGTTATCGGCCAAACCGGCGATGGCAACAACCAGTTTGAATACAATCAGATCTCCCGCGGGCTCGCCAATACGCATACAGGCACGGATTGCGTGTTCAATAACTGGGACCAGTTCAGCGTCCCGCTCTCAAATTTCGCCAACACCAAGAGCAGCCCTTGCAGCCTGCCGCCG
>DASXIL010000422.1:0-2769 GCA_036497985.1 Candidatus Angelobacter sp.
GCAAAGGTGTCTATCACGTACAGGAATCCATTCATGTGGCTGACACCGGGTTCTCAATAGACGCGTTGGAGGCGGCATTCCGCACGGTGGTAGAACGGCATCCGGCACTCCGGACGGTAATTGACATCGAAAGCACGCCGCCCATGCAATGGGTGCGCCGCGATCTCAAATGGAACTTGCAGGTGGAAGATAGCTCACACCTCAGCTTCGCGGAGCAGGAAGAGTATATTGCGGCAGCATTGATTGCTGATCGGGCGAATCCTTTCAACCTCGCTGACCGCCAGTCGCCGCTTTTTCGCGTGACAGTATTTTTGCGGTCTGCCAATGAGTTCAATTGGGTTTTCTCCTGTCACCACGCCATTATTGACGGATGGGGACATCGCGTGCTGCTCAATCAATTAGTGCAGGCATATCTCGCGATCAAAGCAGGAAGAAAGGCACAACTGGGCGTGCCGGACTCTGCTTGCCGTGAATTTGTGGCCTATCAGGAGGCGGTGCGGAGATCGGATAAAGCTTTTGAATTCTGGAAGGAATATGTAAACGGCATTGTCGTTCCTTCGGTGCCTCGCGCTAAGCACACCGGTGCTCTAAAGCTGGAAGAAGCCAGAGCTGTCCATCCACTTGAGCCATCACTCGTTGAAACACTCACGCAGATCGCGCGCGCCAATGCGGTTTCCATGCAGGCCCTGGTTTTGAGCGCATGGTTTGAAAGTCTCCGTGGTTTGACTGGGCAGGAACTGGTTACAACCGGCGTGATCACCAATGGACGATCGGAACATTTAACTGACCCGCTTTCAGCCCTGGGCCTTTTCTGGAATATAGTGCCGGTAGTTTTACGTGTTGCGTTGCCGATGCTTGAACAGGTTGCCATTGTCCAGAAGGACTTGATCGCGATAGAGCCGTATTCCGCCTATCCGTTGCCGCAGTTGCTCGCAGACCATGGTGAAAGAGAATTGTTCTTCTCCTCATTTAGATATTTGAATTTCTGGAACGTGCAGCAAGCGCCCGCTGAATCTGGTCTGCGTCTGCTGGGAGTGCGTGCCAATGACCGCTATTCATTCCCGCTGAGCTGCACAGCTTCGTTTAATCCGCTTGCTGGCGGCGGGCTGCTACAGCTCGAATACGATCCGGACGTGTTTACGGCAAGCACGGTCCAGGCGATGTTGGACAACTTCGCCGCGCTTCTTGGGAAAGTCGCCGCTTCGGGCGTTCAATCGCCGGCTCAATAAATCAATCTGCGTATTTCTTAAACATCGTTTGTCGTGAGTCCTGATTTGAAGATCACACCGGTTAACGATCCGCGTCCTTATCCGATTGAGTTGCAGTACGAACCGCGCGTAATAAGCGGATTTCGTCCTGCGACTGAGCCGCACCTTGGGCTCCATTTTGGCGTGCTCCAGCACATTGTCAATGAGCAGAAAAGGCATCCGGGAGGCAACTACTGCCTGATTGCCGATTGGCATGCCACTACCATGTGGTTCGGACGGGCCAATATGCAGGAAGCAACCCTGACGACGGCCGCTGTTTTGCTGGCTCTTGGGGTAAATCCCTACAAGACCCTGTTGTGCGCACAGTCGCACTTGACTGGCCTTGGTGAAATGGCGTGGTTGCTCAGTTGCATGACGCCGGAGTCGCTTCTTTTGCGCAATCCTGCATCTCCCAGTTCGGCGCTGAACAAGAACAACATCGGGGCTATTCTGTATCCGGTGCTGATGGCGGCGGACGTGCTGTCATTGCGAGGAACAAAAATTGTTGTACCGCGCGATCAGATCATCAACTGCCGCAAAATCCGCCAGATTGCCCGGGCCGCTAACCGCATGCTGGAAGCGCCACTCTTCGCAATTCCGGCAGTGGAAGTACGCGGAGAAACTGTGCTTGGTATCGACGGAACCAAAATGGATACAGAACGCAAGAACCACATCTCCATGTTTCTCAGCCCGCGCGAGCTTCGCCACCGAACACAGCTTATTCAAACCGACTCTCGCGGCATCAAGGAGCCAAAAGATCCGGAGACCTGCACGGTGTTTCGGCTGTATTCGCTGGTTGCGCCACCTCAGCGTGTGCAGGAAATGCGTGAGCGTTATCTGGCGGGGACCATTGGTTATGAAGATGCCAAGGCGGAACTTGCAATCGCAATCGCCGAGCGCTATTCGGAAGCCAGGGAGCGTTTTGAGGAATGGAAAAGTCGCCCGGATGATTTACGGGACGTGCTGCGCACGGGAGCAAAAGTCGTGTCCATGGAAGTAAGGGCAAGTCTTGCGTTAGTCAGGGAAAAACTAGGGTTGGCACTTTAAGGCGGACCAATATGATTCAACGTAATACGCGCGAATGGCTGCGGAACTGGAACACCAGTGAGTTCCTCAACGAGCAAAGAAAGAGTGGTAGGTCAGGTCTTTCAACTGCTTTCGTTGAGAAATACGCCGGCGAGCATGATCGCATCGCCGAATTGCTGGAGAATTCCGATATCTCCGCTCAGGACATGAAGTTGGCTCGGATGCTTGAGGCAATCACCGCTCCTCTGGCGGCGCTCCATGCAGATCCCATCCCTCGTTACTACTCCTATAGCGGCGTGAACGTTCTGGATGAATACATTGATGGCGAGCGACTTGACCTGGATATGCAGAAAAAATTATGTGTTGAGGGCATCCGCGGGCTTATGCTCGATTTTACGCGCTTTGAGTCGCAAAGTTTGGTTGGGGTCGAAAGGTGGTCGCGGCAAACATTGGATTTGGAGGTAATCAGCCACAGGCTGAAGCTGCTGCGAAGGCA
>DASXIL010000423.1:0-3053 GCA_036497985.1 Candidatus Angelobacter sp.
CAATCATTCACACACGATTTGCGTCATAACAATATTCTATCCCGCCAGCATTCCGAACCGGGTTGAAAACCTTAGCTTCTAACGGAAAAATTGCGCATGATGCCTGGTACTCCAAGTGTAGGTAACAAACCTGCGCTAGGCGAAAATGACGCGTTCCTGCAAAATGCTCCGCAGAATAACGGGGATGCTCAGCACTTAGGAATCGGTAACACATGAACGGCGGTTCTTTGAAAGGTGGGCTCTCGCGGCCGGCTTTATCCGGAGAAACAGTGAGTGATGTGCGAATGCCCCGGGCCAGCGACGATCTGCCCAATCTGGATTTCTCCGAGCCGTAGCAGTGCTGCTGGTGGTCTTCGGCCACTTAACTTTTTTTCGCGGGATTACGGCGGTAGGGCCATTCAATCTGTATGAGATGGGTGGATTGGGCGTCCGCCTTTTCTTTGTACATACCTGTTTTGTGTTGATGCTTTCCTTGCAGCGCCAATGGAAGAAGCAAGGTGGCCTGAACCTGTTCGCGGAATTCATGATTCGACGGATTTTCCGCATCTATCCTTTAAGTGTTACCACGGTTTTACTGGTGCTGATGTTTCGTCTGCCGATGGCCGAACTGCAGCCCTGGCACTTTCTTGGAAGCACGCCAAGGTGGACCACGATTCTTTCGAATCTTTTGTTGGTGCAGAGAATTGGTCCGGGACAGAGACCGTCCATCCTCGGCCCAATGTGGAGCCTTCCCTACGAAATGGCCATGTATCCACTCCTCCCGTGGCTGTTTTTGCTTCTGTATTCCAATAAGTCGATTGTACGCATAGTCGCCGTTTGGCTGGTCACGACCGCGAGTGCTTTGGCACTGCTTTTTTATCCCTCTCAGGCCGCAAACAATGTCTTTCTGCTGTTCGTTCCCTGTTTTCTGCCAGGCGTGATCGCTTATCAACTACAAAGGGTTAATGAGCGTAAACTACCTGCCATCCTTTGGATTGCGCTGGTCCTAACGACCCCGATGTTCTATTTGCATCGGTACGATCCCAACTTTTCGATGGAGGGTTGGATCAAAAGCTGGCTAGTGTGTCTGGCACTCGGGCTCGGAATTCCGTTTTTCACCCAGATCTCGGCCAGATGGATCGCCGTCTCCAGCCACCTGATTGCTAAATATTCCTACGGAATTTATCTGACCCATTTCTTTTCGATTTGGTTCGCCTTCGAGTATTTGCGCAACGCTCTACCCTTGGTGGCGCGACTTGCAGTCTTTCTCGTTCTTGCTGCTGGCTTGCCGGTGTTCTTTTACCACGTCCTGGAAGAGCCCATGGTTAAGGCTGGAAAGAGAATAGGGAAGCACCTCGAAGGTGAGCGCGCAAGCGTAGCCGCTGCAGGATCGTGAGAAATTAGAAGCCCAGCTAAGCTGGTAAGAAATGAATGGGGTGGGAGACGGGGATTGAACCCGCGACATTCGGTGCCACAGACCGACGCTCTACCAGCTGAGCTACTCCCACCACTGCGAGAAGTCTAACATGGGCGCAGGGCGAGCAAAAGAGTGATGGATGCGAACTGGCGTCCTTAGTTCACACCTGCTGGCACCAATAAATCAGGGCTCAGGCGCTGGGCTGAAGCCCGGTGCTACATACTCAAGCCATGGACATTGGGGGCTCATGCTCGCACAGGGATTGCCCGAGTTGCTCTTAGCAAGGTGGAAACGCCGGTCCAGATGGGCGATTTGCTGATACCGGGCGCTTGTTAGACTGAGGCGGGGAAGTGTGTCCCCGCGCATGAACCCGCAACCTTCGGACCGCCTACACTTTGACGTGCAGCTCTCTTCGGCGCGCGTAGTCATCGCGATGCTGGCGTGTTTGTGTCTGATCGAACTGCACCCGATCCGAGAAGTCGCCAACGCCCTGGCATTCCTGATTGCTTACCTGATCGTCTCCATTGGCATATTGCTGGCAGAACGCGCGCTGCGGCGCTACAACTGGCGGCTGCCCCTGGTGTGTGACGTGGCGGTGGTGGGCGTATTTCTGTACATCTCGCCCGAAGTCATGCCAGCGTGGTTTTTGCTGTTCTTCGTGGCCTTCGCAGCAGGCTACCGCCTGAATCTGCGCTTTGCGTTGACCTTGTGCTTTGGATTGCTGCTGCTGGCTGTCGCGCTGGATATGCACCGCGCCGAGCGGCTGAACGGTTCCTATGTCTTGCTGTATTCCATGCCGTTTCTAACCGCTTCTTTTCTGGGCGCCGCCGGCATGGCCTTTCTCGGCGATCGCAATCGCCTGTTTGCCACCCAGCAGGATTTCCTCTCGCGACTTTCAACAACCATGCACGTGGAACTTGGCCTGGCAGAATCTCTTCGGCTGCTGCTGGAAGAAATTGCCGCAGAATTCCAGACCGAAGTGGCGCTACTGGCATTTCGCGACGCAGACCTGGAGCGAATATTTCTGTGGCAATTGAAAGCCGGCGAAAGCGAGCGGCTGGTGCCGGACAATCTACCGCTGACCCGCGCCGACGGTTTTCTGCTGGATGATATGGAAGCGTCGGTCTGCTGGAATTCGCTGGAAGAGCGCGGCTCAGGGTTTGGCTGGGACCGCCGGGATGGCAGCACCTTGAAAATATTGCCGAGAATTCCCGGGCCTACGCAGCAGGAATTCGGTATCCGTAACCTGCTCACCGTGCCGTTTGATCAAGACAATCACGCGGCGGGGCGGCTGTTTCTGGTCAATCGCAAGCCAGCGCGCGCGCCTTTTACCAAAGATGATCTGGCGTGGTTCGAGCGCATTGCGCGCCACGTCAGCGGCTCGCTGGAAAATGTGTTCCTGCTGCGGCATTTGCGGGCACGCGCTATTGAAGCCGAACGATCGCGCATCTCTCGCGACCTGCACGATGGCATTCTGCAAACCCTGCTAAGCATCGAGATTCAACTCGATGTGCTGCGCCGCAAAGTACCCAATCAGCCAGACCAACTGGAGGCCGGCCTTTCGTCTTTGCAACAGACCGTCAGGAATGAAGGTGGCGAGCTGCGCCACATGGTCACCGATCTCCGCCCACTGCGCGTACAGTCCGCGGATTTGGTT
>DASXIL010000424.1:0-7460 GCA_036497985.1 Candidatus Angelobacter sp.
CCGTTTCGCGCTGGTTTCCATTCCGTCATTCTGCTCCTCATCTCAAGTCTTCCTTTATAGTGTGCAATCATGGGCCACGTTGCGGCTGTGACGCAGATCACCCTAGCCTGACTGCGTCAGATCGCTGGAAGATCTACTTTAGCGAGGCCACGCTTCAGGCACGGAGAGCACCGGGCACGGGGCAGCGCTAATGACTTTGTGCGTCACGCCCGGGCCTTTCAGCCTGAAACTCTCTGAACGCCTGCGGCCCATCACGATCAGGTCAGCGTGCTCGTTCTGAGCATGGCTTACGATCCGTTCGGCGGTAGGGCCTGCATCCACGGCGAACTCCGGCTTGCAGAACTTGTTCGCTTGTGGGGGCAGCAATCGTTCCGCCTCATTCAGGACGAAACTCAATACTCCCAAACGGTCCGGGTAGTTCCGAGATTCTTCCGGCAGCACGTGCAGCAGCATCAGTCGCGCGCATTTTCCCCGGGCCAGTGAAAGAGCGTATCCAAGAACATGCTGTGCTCGTTCGCCCAGATCTGTGGCAAACAGGATGTTCTCCAGGTTGAGAGTGAAGAGGCGCGGCACTTCAACGTTCGGACCCACCGTGAGCACAGGGCAGGGCGCATTGTGCAGGACCATTTCAGAGGTAGAGCCGAGCAGAAGCCGCTGCACGCCACGCCGGCCATGTGTACCCGCCACCACCAGGTCGATCCCAAACTGTGAAATCCAGTGTGACATGGCGGCTTCAAAATCGCAGCGGCTAAGGAGTGGCTGAAACTTGATGCCGTTATATTCGGCAAGATGAGAGAGCCGCCGTCTTGTTTGCTCTTCTAGTTCTTTTATGGCGGCTTCGCCTGCAACAGCCGTTTCAGTCAACGTCGTGTCCATTACATGCGCGGGGTAAAGACGCGCCTTGAAATGCCGCGCGAATGCAAGCGAGTAAACCAAGGCTCCCGTGGAGGCCGGGCCGAAATCGGTCAGAAACAGGATGTTCTTAAAAGAAATGGCAGTGCCAGGTCGTACCAGTGGCATAAGAACCTTCTATTACATTGAAAGATGTGGGGCCGAAAGATGGTTTGTGACTTCTCAGTCTGCTCTAAAGTAAAGGCCAAAAACTGTGACCGCGGTCACCAACTCACAGGTTGTCTGTGACCTGCGCGGTTGCTCCCATTTGCACGGCCCCGATCACTGCGGAATGGCTGGTCGTTTAGCTTGACGCCGCCTTTTTGATCTCCAGGGGCAGAATTGGGAACACATCTGAAGTGTGATGGCCGTCACATATCTGCGTGACGGCCGCAATTTAAGCTCAAGTGTGTTGAAGTTCTCCGCTTTAAGGAGCTTGGAGATGGCGTATCACTTTCAGATCGTTGAAGACTGCCTGAAATGCGAATTTCGCGAACAAAGTCTTTTCTGTGACCTTCCTCGTGAAGCGCTGATTCGCCTGCAGGAGATCAAAGCTACGTCCGTGTATCCAAAGGGTGCATTGCTATGTCTTGAAGGCCAGTCGCCTCGTGGAATTTTTATTCTGTGCACCGGGCGCGCCAAACTCTCCACCACATCGAGCGAAGGGAAGAGCATGATTCTCCGTGTTGCCGAGCCGGGCGAAGTCCTTGGTCTGACGGCGGCAGTTGCAAATTCTCCCTATGAAGCCACTGTGGAAACTCTGGAGCCCAGCCAGGCAAACTTTATTGCTCAGGCGGATTTCGTGCGCTTTCTGCAGGAGTTTCCGGATGTCGGCTTAAAGGTGGCGAAGCAGCTAACCCACAATTGCAAATGTGCCTATGACGAAATCCGCTCTCTCGGCCTTTCCAATTCAGTTCCTGAAAAACTCGCCAAGCTCATTCTGCGCTGGGCGGAACATCCATTGGAGTTGTCTTTAAAGAAACCCAATGAAACCGCGTTGCGGGTAACACTTACGCAGGAAGAAATCGCCCAGTTCATCGGTACGTCGCGGGAGACGGTTTCGCGGGTGCTCACCGGTTTCCGCAAGAAGGGCTATATCAGGGTCAAGGGCGCCACCTGGACAATTACCAATCGACGCGCATTGGAAAATCTGGTTACCACCTGACTTGTCACAAGTTGGGGTGATTGGCGTCACAGTAGTGCGTTACCAAATGGGTCTATAAGCAATCTATGAACAGCACATCATCAGACAGCGCAGTGGCCAATGAGCTGTATGAAATGCTCTCGCCAGAAGTGCGCGCGGAATTGGTCAAGTCCGAACGGTCGATGACGGTACCGGAAGGCACGGCCCTCATCCAGCAGGATGTGCCGCCGGAAAATCTTGTCATTGTCAATTCCGGCAAGGTGGCGGTCAGCCTGAATTGCCTGCGCGGCCCGGCTTCGCTCGATTACTCAGAGCCCGGCAAGGTGTTTGGAATGCGCGCCATGGTTTCCGGCGAACTTCCGGAAATCAATGTGACCTGTGTGGAACCCTGTTCGATAACCACCCTGCCGCGAGACACTTTTCTGTCTTTACTGCAAAGCAAGCCGGAAATTTATTTTGGCGTTGCCAAAGTTCTCAGTAGTGATCTGAAAATCGCGGACCGGATTTTGCGCAACAATTCTCGCCGCTTTCTTTGTGGTCATCGCTCTCGTCCGGCCAAGACAAACTAAGCACCCAGAGATCGAAGGGCCGCGCTCCGCGAATGCTCTCTTCTTATTCCACCACTCATAAACTCACTCTGTGGTCCTGCGTGACAGAAATTTTCAGAGCTCCAGTTCGCCGTGGACTTGCAAAGCAGCTCTGCGAATTCACAAATCTCGGTCCCGTCATGGCACTCCACCACGATTCATAATTTTCTTACACGTGTGATCCATGTCACAGAGCCTTCACAGAACTTTGCTTATAGTCGGATGTTTCACTGAAATTGGAGAAATGCGAGGGTCGCTCATGTCAGGAAAAGGACTCAGGCTGTTCATTCTATTGGTCTTTCTTGTAGCACTGGTTGGGCTAGCCGTTGCCGGCCCCAAGAAGCATGGGAACGACAAGGGAACCGCCGTCGATGCTCAAGACAGCCAGGCCAGCGGCCAAAAAAAGGATAAAGAGGTAGTCGAGAGCCATAAAGGCGTCGACCCATCGCAGTACGTGGGGGCGGAAACCTGCAAGACCTGCCATGAACAGCAGGCCAAAGGTTATGAGAGCGGTCCGCATTGGAAGACCGAGCTGAACAAACACAAAGGCGTGGAGTTCCAGGGCTGCGAGGCCTGCCACGGTCCAGGCAAGGAACATGCCGAATCCGCCGATCCCGCCAAGATTATTCGCTTTGCCTCGCTCTCGCGTGAAGAGTCTTCCAAGCGCTGCCTTACATGCCATGAGTTCGGTGAAGAGCACGCCAACTTCCTGCGTTCACAGCACCTGAAAAATAATGTTGGCTGCGTGGATTGCCACTCAGTGCATTCTCCCAAGGTCAACCGGCAGCTTTTGAAAGCGGCACAGCCAAACCTTTGTTATAGCTGTCACCTTGAAGTAAAGCCGGATTTCTCCAAGCCTTTCCACCATCGCGTGAATGAAGGCCTGATTGCCTGCAGCAACTGCCACAACCAGCATGGCGGATTTATGCAGCATCAGCTGCGCTCCACCGCCGCGCAAGACATGGTCTGCTTCAACTGCCATACGGACAAGGCTGGTCCTTTCGCCTGGGAACACGCCCCCATCAAGACTGAAGGCTGCGTCGCCTGCCATACCCCCCATGGTTCGTCGAACCCGCGTTTGTTGAAACGCAGCAACGTAAACCTGCTCTGCCTGGAGTGCCACACGCTAACGGTGGATGCGCCGGCTCCTGCGGCCCCATCGTTCCATAACCAGGCCTCGAAGTATCAGGCCTGCACGATGTGCCACACGGCCATACACGGCTCCAATTCAGACAGGGTGTTCTTCAAACCGTAAAACATAAAGGTGATGAAATGAATAGAAAATCGCAGACTCCGGGTACGTGGCCATCGCGCCTTCTGTTGGTCGGAATGGGACTGTTTAGCCTTACACTTTTCGCGCAGACTCCGACTGACCAGCCTGCGGCGGCGCCGGCAGCGCAGACAGAGAAAGACAAGAAGCCTGCGGCAACGGCCAAGACTGAGGATGAGGAGCATCGCCAGCCGGACCTTGGCGTGGCCGTGGATTCCGCCCGCAAGTCTGATGTGCTGGCTACCTGGATCACCACGGAACACAATGAAGGTGAAAACGCAGGCCCGTGGATCATCAAACAGTCCGCGGAATTTGGCGGACGCATCACCGACTTCACCGGCAATCAGGGCACATGGGACACATTTGTCAATCTGGGAACTGGTCCACGGCTGCTGGAATACACCCTTGATCTGCATTCACCGGACCACAAAGGGTTTCTCTTCGACGATCTTTTATTCAGCAACTTTGGCTATGGCGGAGATCCTAACAACCTCTCTCGCGTGCGCGCACAGAAGGGAAAACTCTACAGTTTGAACGCCAGCTTCAAGCGCGATCAAAACGTCTTTGACTATAACCTCTTTGCCAACCCGCTCAATCCGCCAGTCTCTACCCCGAACGTTCCAATCCTGAATTCACCGCATGAATTCCTGACGACGCGCCGCATGAGCGATGTGAACTTAAACCTGTTTCCCGTCGGCAATATTCGTTTCAAACTGGGCTGGTCAAGAGTGGTAACTGAAGGCAACAGCTTTAGCAGCGACCACCAGGGTACCGAAGCATTACTTTTCCAGCCTACATCCAACACCACAGACAACTATAACTTTGGCGTATCGCTGCGCTTTATTCCTCGCACTAATTTTAATTACGACCAGTTCTATACATATTACAAAGGCGACACGACCGCCAATCTGCCGACTGCGGCCCAAATGAGTCTTTTCGGGGTTCCCACCTTCACGCTCGCTGGCGGCATCCCCGTGAACCTGGGGTTTCCGTTCAATACCCCCGCAGGAATACCGTGCGCCCAGCCCGTTCTGGCCACTGGCTTTGCTAATCCCACCTGCAGTGGTTATTTCAGCTATAACCGCTTTGGCCGCCTGCGTAATTCCTTCCCCACGGAGCAGTTCAGTTTCCAGAGCAATTATTTCAAGCGCGTGGATTTGTCCGGAAGGCTGAACTACTCTGACGCTGAAGCCAGTGATCCTTCAACCGCTGAGTTGTTCAACGGCCTGAGCCGGAACCGCCTGCGCGCCTTCGGTTTGACGGGCGGGGCTCTCAGCCATCGGATTTCTCTGAACGGCGATCTGGCCGCCACCATCAGCGTGACTGACAAGTTCCGTATCGTGGACATGTTCCGGTATGATTCTTTCCGCATTCCCGGAAACTGGAGCCTGGTTACACAGAACTTTTTTGGCGCAAACCTGTTGAGTCCTTTCAATACCTTTACGCCGGCCACCTGCCCGCCGCCGTTTACCGCGGCCACGTGCCCGCAACACCTCAGCGGTTCGGCAGCTGACGTGATTGTGGATAACCGCAATGATTTCCTCGGCCAGAAGCGGACGTCCAACACTTTCCTTTTGGAATATGATTTCACCAAGCGAATCACTGCGCACGTTGGCTATCGTTTCGAGCGCAGGGAAATCACGCAGCGGGTCGACAACACCCAGATACAGACTTTCTTTCCTGGTCCAACAGCGGCCCTGGCCCATCGCGGAGCATGCGCCGCTCAGCCGCTGAATCCTGACGGCACATGCACCGTGGCTGTTCCCGCCGCAGACGTGGGCGAAGACTTTACTCAGATCAACGGAAGCACCGGGCTGGTTGGCTTTGCCGCTCACACAGAGAAGCTACGCTTGAGCGGCGATGTCGAGTTCTTTTCCGGGGACAATGTTTTCTTCCGCATCACTCCGCGCCATTCACAGGATTACCGCTTCCGCGCCGGTTACAAGGCCGCAGACTGGGTCAATCTGGGAGCGGCGATTCGCATTCTGGAAGCCCGCAACACCAGCGCAGATATCGGGATGCTGCAGCACAATCGCAGCTACGGTTTCAGCGCCGCAATTGCGAAACCTGAATCCATGTGGGGCGTTGACCTTTCCTATGACTATAACGATATCTTCTCCCAGACGAATATCTGCTTTGTCGCCACGCCAAACCTCAATCCTCCGGGCATAATCAATTGCGGCGCGCCATTTCTTTCCGGCTTGTCGCTCTATACCAACACTTCGAATTATGGCTCTGCCTCACTGGTCGTGAAGCCCACCAAGCGCATCACCGCCGGGGCGGGTTACGCCTTTACCAGCACCAATGGCAATACGCTGATCCTGAATCCGATCGCCCCTACGGGGCCTTTGGCCTTTAACTATCATCTGCCCACAGCTTCGATCGCGTTCGTGATTTCAGAGAAAGTGACATTCAAGTCGGGATGGAACTACTACGACTATAACGAGAAGTCCGACCCCGGTCCGACTTTGCCACGGGACTTCCGCGGAAACATGTTCTCGGTGTCACTGCGTTACACCATGTAAGAGCTAAGTCAACCCTTGGGAGAGAAAAAGAGAATGAAATTAATACTCGGCGCAATAATTATGCTCGGTCTGCTCCTGGGCTCCGCACGTCAGTCCGCTGCTCAGGACGCTACCCAGACCTTATACAAAATGAAGTGCCAAATTTGCCATGGACCTGACGCAACGGGCAGTCCAGCTGGCAAAAAACTGTTAGTCAAGGATTTCCAAAGCCCCGAAGTCCAGAAACAGCCGGATACCGAGCTTCTGGAAGTCGCTAAAAAAGGCAAAGGCAAAATGCCTGCCTATGGCGGCAAGCTCACGGACAATCAGCTGACGGAACTGATCAAGTACATGCGTGATCTGGCGAAAGCAGGACCTAAGGGTAAGTAGCGCCGGCTTCCGTCGAAAGTAAAGCAACGATCTTTTTTGAACACCTGTGTAGATTTTGGGCCCGCAGTTCAAGTTCATTCCAGTGAGGCCGCATGGTACCTAGCAATCCCGGCATTCCCCAATCTCCTCATGGTCCGGCGCCCGTACGGCGTAGACGGTTCATGGAAGCGCTTCTGGGCAGTGGCTTTTTCTTGAGCGCGGCAGCCTTCTTTTATCCTGTGCTGCGGTTTCTTGTCCCTCCCAAGGAATCGGACATGGGCAGCGGCTCCGTCGTCGCTGCAAAGACAGGCGAGTTAAAGCCGAACAGCGGCAAAGTGTTTCGCTTCGGCAGCCGCCGGGGATTGCTGGTCCGCACCGCCACCGGCGAGTACAAAGCTATGTCGGCCACATGTACGCATCTGGCGTGCACGGTGCAATACCGCGACGACACTCGCGAAGTCTGGTGCGCCTGCCACAACGGCAAATACGATGTCAACGGACGCAACGTCTACGGCCCGCCGCCGCGTCCGCTGGAAGCCTTTGAAGTGCAAGTCCGGGGCGACGAGATCTTTGTCCGGCGCCGCCAGGAATCCTGAGATGGGTCTCTTCCGCAAACTATACGACTGGCTCGACGATCGCTTCGGTTGGAACGAACTGCTTGCCCCGTTGCGCAAAAAAACAGTTCCTGTTCATCG
>DASXIL010000425.1:0-6586 GCA_036497985.1 Candidatus Angelobacter sp.
GAGCAGGTTCGCGTCGGTATTAACGGTCTGGCATCCTGGGTGGCAAAAACCAAGCCAGCTGCCTGCACCCCTGCTATTCCCTCACCTGTCGCCGGCAGTCGATAGGCGTGCATTTACCGCCAGAAGGAAATTCTGCTGCAAAATGTGAAATCTCTTGCATAGGGGATGAAAGCAACTTCGCCAGAAATGGACAAATCAACCCTAAGATATTGAAAATAAAAGGCATTGGTTGTAATGCTTTGGCAGCAGACTTGCCAATAAGTTATGCAGTGGCCTTCCAAGTTAAGAATGGCGGAAGTCCGCATTAGGGCAGGCAATGTATTCAAACTTTTACGGCTTAAAACAAGATCCTTTTCGGTTGACGCCGGATCCCCGCTTCCTTCATCTTGCGGAGCCGCATCGCAATACGCTCCGCGCCATGGTGGAAGGGGTGGTGGGCAGGAAAGGCTTACAGATCGCCATTGGACCCATTGGCACCGGAAAGACCACGCTGCTTTACTGCCTCCAGCACATCCTTTCCCATGAAGCGACAAGGGAACGTCCGCTGCGCTCCGCCTTTGTGGTGAATCCAACGCTGACGGCCGACGAACTGTTTGAGGCATTGTTCGATGAGTTGGAAATCCACGCGCCTGCCGCGACCAAACCAGCCCGCCTGCGGGCGTTGCACGAGTTGCTGCTGGCGTCGCACAAGAGCAACAGCGCCGTGGTAGTAATCATCGATGAAGCGCACCTGATGCCGCCGGAACTTATTGAGGAAGTACGCTTGCTGATGAACCTGGATAACTATCCGGTAAACGTGCTTCAGATCATTCTTTGCGGCCAGCCGGAACTTCTGCCGCTTTTGGCGAAACCTGAACTAGCGGCGTTGAAGCAGCGGATTTCGGTAGTCACCAAGCTTCGCGCGCTGACTTTGGCTGAAAGCAGGGCATACATTGCAGAACGGTTGCATGTTGCCGGATTGCGCGGAGAGAATCCCTTTAGCACAGCGGCGCTGGAAGAAATTTTCCGTCTTACGAATGGCGTCCCGCGCCTGATCAACTCGATTTGCGACCATACTCTCGGGGTTGGTTTTCGGCGTCAGCTTAAAAAAATTGGCGGCGATGCAGTGCTTGAAGCGGCCGAGGAAATGGGATGGGAGCTGCCCGCGCCTGTAGCGCCGGAAAGAAACGCGAACCAGGGTTTGGCCCAGACGGCTTCTTGATATTTAAGAGAACAACAAAATTTGAAACAGTTCAGACAGGACCAAAGACGGCATGAGCAAATTTTTTAATGAAACTCGCACCGTACGGAAAATCGATTCTCCTCCAGCAACGGCCAATGTCAATATTCAAGACCTTGTCAGCTCGCTGAAGGAGCACATGGAAAGCAATGGCAGCGCAGCTTCGCATTCCGGCGAAATTGATCTCCAGCATCTGCTGCAACCGCTGCAAGAATCGAGCGAAGTCGCTTCCCAAGTTGCGGCTATGAGACTGGAAAATTGCCGCAGCATAAAGCTGCCGCGCACGGAAGAGAGGTCCTTTCTGGTGTCGCAATACAATCCAGCAATGCAGGCAGCGGTGGAAGCTTACCGCACGCTGCGTACTCGCCTGGTGAAACAGCAGACGCGGAACGGCGCACGATCGCTTGTGGTGACCAGTTCAGCGCAGGGTGAAGGCAAAACCCTGACGATCTTCAATCTGGCCATCTGCTATGCCAAGATCGAAAACTGGCCTGTGCTGGTGGTAGATGCTGACCTGCGTACGCGCGGACTCTCAGTCCTGGCAGGCGACCCTGAATCACCGGGGCTGGCTGAGATCCTGGAAAAAGATTGTTCTTATCAGTCCGCAATACTCCGTACCGATATTCCCGGACTCCACATTTTGCCGGCCGGCGAGACCACGGCTTCGCCTTCCGAGCTGTTTTCCAGCCAGCGCTGGAAAGAGTTCATGGGCTGGGCGTCCGAATCCTTCCGGCTGGTTCTGGTTGATTCGCCTCCGGCGTTGAACCTTGCCGACTTTGAATTGATCGCCGCATCTTGCGAGAGCGTGATGGTAATAGCGCGTGCCCGCAAGACACCTTGTGAGTCATTGGCAAAAGTGCTGGCTCAGGTGGATCCGCGAAAGATTACGGGAGTGGTTTTCAATGCTGCTGAAGAAACGCCGGAAAATGGATACTACAGGTACACGGCAAAAGCAGGCGCGTAGGCCAAGAAATGAAAAGACACTGAAAATAACAGAAGCCCTCCTTGCGGAGGGCTTCGTTTTTCTAAAGGACCAGCGGGAACCAATTGCGCTGTTCCTTGAGAGATTTAGCGGGTGCGAGCGGCAGCACGTCGGCGGCGCAGAACGGTGGCTCCAGAAATCAGAAGCGATCCCAGAACGATCAGCCATCCGGACTCGGGAAATGACTCAAATTGCTGCATGCGATCAGCAATTGCATTATGTAATTCAAGGGCCCCCGAAAACAAACTTCCTGAGAGCAAAAACAATAAAATTCCGATAATAGAGTAGGTAAACTTTTTCACCATGGTTCAATCCGTCCCGTCGTTTCGAATTAGCGCTCCAAAAGTCACAGTGCGCGCCCCGGAAGGGCAACGTTATCGCGCACTGTTGGCTTTCTTGGGTAACTGGATATATGCACGGCCAGTGCCAAAGGAGATCACACAAAATCAAGCACATATGGGGCAGAGTTTGGGTTAATGTGCAAAAGCTTGCAGCGGGATGACACAATTCATGGGATAACAGGTCAGGGAGAGGCACGCAAATCATGCCTCTCAAGTACTCAAGTTACTGAAAAAGCAAGGGAATCTTAATCTTGGAGGGAGAACAGAGTTGTGCCGCTGCCTAAGGCTTCGTGGCTGATAAATTGCACTCTTTAGCTCTTAAGCATTGTGCCGCGGTATTTCGTCTACTGGGAAGGTATGCAACAATTTTCAGCATCCGTGTTGGACTCCTCATCATCCTCGACTTCATTGGACAACGAGGCGCCGTACCCAGACCTGGCTATTGGTGATGCCAGGGAGCGACCGCTGCACGTGCTATTCCTCATCGACCACTTAATGGCGCTGGGCGGCGGAGAAACCAACCTGCTGAAAGTGGTCCAATTGATGCCGCCGGAACTGGTTCGCTGCTCGATTGCCACCTTTCGTATCAAACCGGAAATTCGCCAGAGCATCTCGGTTCCCGTTTATGTCTTTCCCTGGAAACGCTTTTTTCATCTGGATGCCTGGAAAGCAGCCTTTGCCTTGCGAAAACTCATCAGGACAGAAAAAGTAGATATCGTTCAAACGTATTTTGAAACTTCGAATTTGTGGGGCGGACTGGTGGCCAAGCTGAGCGGCGCTTTGCTGCTGTCCTCTCGCCGTGACATGGGTATACTGCGGAAGACCGAGCATGCGCTGGCTTATCGCGTGGTAAACCGGCTCTCCGACCGCGTGCTTGCCGTATCAGAAGAAGTGAAGAGATTTTGTGTAGACGCTGACCGGATAAATCCGAATAAAGTTTCAGTTGTTTATAACGGAGTTGATCTTAAACACATTGGCGCTAAAAACTCATCCGGCGATACCTTTGCAGATGCCGATTGGGCGGGCGCATCGCACATCATCACATGCGTGGCCAACATCCGGAGGGTAAAAGGCATAGACGTGCTGATAAAAACGGCACAACGCGTTTGCCAGGAGCTGCCTAATGCTGTCTTTGTGATTGCCGGCAGCCTTTATGAGCGCGACTATTCGGAAGAAGTCCAGGGAATGATCCGCTCACTGAGCCTGGAAAAAAATGTCAAGCTGCTGGGCTTTGTGGGAGATCCTGTTCTGCTGCTCAAGATGAGTGACGCATTCTGCCTGCTCTCCCGTAGTGAAGGTTTCTCTAATGCGCTGCTGGAAGCGATGGCATGCGGCGTTCCTTCCGTAGTAACGCGTGTGGGCGGCAATCCGGAAGCCATCGCCGACGGCGAAAATGGTTTTCTGGTGCCGGTTGGCGACGATGCTGCCGCGGCAGAAAAGCTGCTTGCGCTGCTTCGCGATCCTGAGCGGGCCGCCGAGATAGGAGAGAACGGACGCAACTCCGTTCAAACGCGATTCAGCGCGGATGTGATGATCCAGAAACTGATAGGTGTTTATCGCGATATGCTAGCGGAGAGAAATAAGAAGCGATAGGAGCAGCTTTACTTCTTTGCTGCGAAGCGTGTTTCTGCGGACGATTTTTCTATTGGCTTAATCTCGGTTGGCTTCCAAGCTTTACCGGAAATCTGGCCGTTGCTCTGAAATTTGTTCAAACGGTTTGACAGCATCTGTAACAGCAAACCTTTAGCTGCACTCCAGACCACGGCATAGTCGAAGATCAGCGGAGAAAAATTGCCTTTTGAATCGACCAGATGGTACTCACACACGTTGACCCGGGGAATAAGAAAAGGATCGCAGTCACGCGTCCAGACGCCGGGTTCTTGATTCAAGAAAGCGAACTTGTATCCTGCCTGCGCCACTAATTCGCAAACTTGTTTCGAGTAGTCTCCATTAGGATACGAAAATAGATTGCAGGAACCGCCAAGCTTTTGTTGAATGGCTTCGCGAGATGAGACGATCTCCTGCTCTGCCTGAGCTGCGGGAATCATAGTAAGAATCTCATGGGTGCTGGTGTGTGAACCAAACGTGACGCCGCCAGCATGAAGTTCCGCAATCTGCTCCCATGTCATCGTTTTGTCCACCGCGGCGTAAGACTCAAGATCGCCGACAGAGCCGCTCATCTGGCTGATTCGGCTTTCGCGTTCCGTTGCCGGCAGGGCTTTCATCTCTTCAATGGATCTTTGAATGGAATCGTTGTGCCGAGTAGGATCAGCCGCGGGGGCGCGGTCAAGCACGGCTGCGGTTCGCTCCGGCCAGAATGGGAGCGCAGTACCAGTTTTTTCTGGCACAATGAAAATCACAAATGGGACGTGGTACTGGGAGGCCATTGGGTAAACTAACTCTGCATTGTCCGACCACCCATCGTCGAACGTGACAGCCAGCTTGAGCTTGCCGGCAGCGTTCCACTGCGGCTCCTGCTCAAGGTTGGCAAATTCACAAGTCTGGGACGCATAATTCAGAAAAGCAGCAAACGTCCGATTGCGAACAATCATTCCGCCCAGCGAAGCAGTCTGTTGCAGTTCAGAATCGGTTAAAACGCGATGGAATGTGAGAACGATGGCGCCGTGCCGCTTAACCCACTTCCGCGCCAGCGACAACATGCCCGAAGCACGCAGCAAGCCTGCCCAGAATACTTTTCCCTGGGCCCTTAATGTCGATCTGCTAAACGGGCTTGCCATGTTTGTCCTTGTGTTCAAATAGCGCGCAACCCTCGCCGCCGGAACTCGCGGGCCTCTTCACGACGGGGAAAAGTAAAATAGCTTCCCTGCGCATGGTCCATCTGCGTTGCCACTGCTGAATTCTCCTGCAGGCTGCGTACAACTTTGGCCATACAATGGGCGCCATGGCGCTTGCTGCGACGGATCAGCGTATGCAACGACTCGCCGGGAGTCACGGGCAAAGACTCCTGCAAGAGCGCATCGCCTTCATCCACCTTCGCGGCCATGTAGTGAATTGTCACGCCCAGCTGCTGCTCCCCATGATAGAGCTGCCAAAACGTAGGCATCATACCTTTATATCGGGGCAAAGGGGCATGATGAATGTTGATACAGCCGCGCGGCGGAATTCCCAGAAGCTTTTCTTTCAAAATGTAGGGGCAGGCCACGGAGATCAAAAGATCGGGCGACCGCTGCTGCAATGCATCGGTAAACACCGCCTTATTCGGATTATCGACATGCTCATAAGAAATGCTATAGGCATGGGCCAGCTGAGCAATGGAATAAAACCGTTGCGATGACCGGCTTTTTGGCAACAATGAAAATACTTTGGCTTTGGCAGCTTGCAGCAGAAGTTTGGCCAATCCTGTGACCCCGTAAAGCCACTTGAGTTCCTGTAAGAGTTGGATCCTGGAGCGCTTGCCCATAGCCCGGCAGCAGGAGATCCGCGTGATCTCAAAGTCGCCAGCGTAGTGCTGCAGAAATTCTTCAAAGAACGGCAGCACGTACAGCGAATCTTCCTGGGTTAGAAATTCAATTTTCATCTACGGGCCCTCACAGTCTGCCAGGTCACATATTTGCGCCCGCGGCAGATTTCCAACATGCTGACCAAAGCCGCGGCGTTGAGCGTACAGAAAAAAAGCGGAATGCCCAGAGGTTTCCATTGGCGGTGCAGCGGCAGAAGCATGTTCAGCAGCGCGGCAGCATAAAAGAACAATTGCGCAGCCAGCGTGAACCGATAAAACGAAGAATCGAGCAGCAAGCTATTCGCCATGAGCAAAGCGATCAGAAACAGCGGCACCATCCAGCGCATGATTTTGTGCGACCAGAGCTGAAATGCCGTCCAGGCATACTTCCAAGGCTTGAGCAGGTCAGAAACACTCAGAAGGCCGCGCATGGCCATGGTGACGACGCGGACGCGCATGGAAAACTCTTCACTGGTGGATTGGGTTGTCTCTTCATATGCCAGTGCGCGATCCTCAAACACCACCCGATAGCCCTTCCGGATGGCCTGGAGCGGCTGAACCAGATCACTGATAATGTCCGCCGG
>DASXIL010000426.1:0-3095 GCA_036497985.1 Candidatus Angelobacter sp.
CTGCCGCGCCATACATGCGATGTGTGTAAAGGATCTGTTCGTAGAGCAACACATCAAGAAATTTCGGGGCATATTTATCATCGAGGTGAAAACTTGAAAAGATTTTCTTTACATTGGAATCTTGAAGACTGATAGGTTGGTAGCTGTAAAACTCCAGGTCGCCGCAGATATCTCCATTGGCGACAAAGCCGCGCACGGTGTAAAGCGTTTTGCCGCCCTCCCCTCTTGCTGTATAGCTCACCAGCGACACAGGCAGATTGCCGGGTTGGCTGATTTCCTCGGTCCCAACAATCTTCAGTGATGCATTGCTTTTCTTTTCCGGCCCAACAACGCCGTCAAGACATTTTGCGCTGGTCAAAGGTGCGTTTTCAGGAAACAGAAACAGGAATCCCAGGAAAGTCAGGCCGCCTGATTGATCTTGGCCGCGTATTCCGATCTCCCTGCCGCCCGGCTTGGCTGAGGATTCAATGATTTTGAATCCTTCGGCAGACCAACTCAGTTGTCCGGGGTGGTCGACAAGTGCAAGTTTGAATGCCCTCTCGTCGGTATTAGCATTCGCCAGCGTAGAGAAACAGGCAATCGCAACCAACATGAGTGTAAGTTTGGTTCGCAGCATGGCAACAGAGTTTATCTTTGATTGCCGTTCTAAGCTACGTTTTTCAGAAGAATGGATTGTTTATCGCCCTGATGAGAATCTTAAGGCATAAATGAAGTTTTATTTCTCAAAAGTTACATCTGCGGGCAGGGTCGCTTGGGAGCAAAAGCTGGAGCCATGGTGTCAAAACAATCCTACGGGCCGAATAGAAGGCCGTCGGGACTGCCGCACTCTCGAATGAATCTCAGCGGAAGTCCACCGGAGGATTGTAACCTATGCTTGTTGCTCATCTCGCCAGCTCAATGTTCGTGAAAATGCCAATTTTGGCAGCTATGTTGCTCCAGTCCGGCGGCGGAACATCGCGCTTCAGTCTTTGGGAAATGTGGTTGCATATGGGATGGCCGGCCCGCAGCATTGCAATCATCCTGCTGGGGATGTCGGCGTGGTCGCTTGGCGTGATGATGGACCGGGGGCTCGCCTTTCAGGCTGCGCGCAAGCAGTCGCGCCAGTTTGCTCCGATGGTTGCCGGCGCGTTGCGCGAAGGCAAGCTCGATGAAGCCATCCGCGTGGCCGAGCGGAACAAGAAGAGCCATCTGGCCAAGGTTGTGAATGCGGGAATGCTGGAGTTTCGCGTGCATGAGCAATCTGCGGAAATTCCAGGTGACAAGATTGAGGCCAGCCGTCGCGCACTGGAACGGGCTTCAGCTATCGTCCATGCCGAACTGGAGCGTGGCCTGAGCGGCCTGGCGACCATAGGCTCAACCGCGCCGTTCGTCGGCCTGCTGGGCACGGTGATCGGCATCATCGACGCCTTCCGCGAAATTCAAGGCAGCCAGACCACCGGCATCAGTGCGGTTGCCGGCGGCATTTCTGAAGCGCTGGTAACCACCGCGCTGGGACTGACAGTCGCCATTCCTGCGGTGATGATGTTCAACTACTTCACCACCAAGATCAGGGCGTTCGACGTGGAGATGGACAATTCATCCAGCGAGCTGGTGGATTATTTTTTGAAGCGGGCCGTTGTCGTAAAGAGATAGGCACAGTTCAGAGGTAAGGAGCGTCAATGGCAATTGTCTTACGCAATGAAGGCTCAAAGATCAATTCCAACATTAACGTTACGCCCATGGTGGACGTGATGCTGGTCTTGCTGATTATTTTTATGGTGATCACGCCCATGCTGCATCCCGGTGTGCCGGTGGATCTGGCCAAGACAACGAATCCGGTTGCGATGTCAGATGCGAGCAAGCCGGATGCGCTAATCCTCTCTGTAATGCGGGACGGAAGAATGTTTTTAGGGAGTGAGAGCGTGACCAGTGAAGCGCTGACACAGAAAGTCCGTCACCAGATCGTGAATCGCGTCAACAAGACCGTCTACGTTCGGGCTGACGCACGTGCCCGATATGGCTTTTTAGTGGAGGCAGTGGATGATGTCCGCGCCGCAGGAGTCGATCAGCTGGGTCTGCTGACGGAGCAGAGATCACTGCCGCGCTCTGGGCAGTAAAGGATTGCTTCATGCACACGAGTCGGCTTACTCCCAAAGATGGCCTGCTATTCTCTCCCATTTGGTGAAGGGTCGAACAGGCAAAACGGCTTCGCCTGGCCTGGTCTGAATTTCGTCGATCCTTTTGCTGAATTTGCATGCGCAACCTTGAGGCGGTGTGGTACATCGGGCGACAATGCCGTCGGTGAGGACCTGATGCGTATCGATGGGATAGAAACGATAACAGGCGTAAAGGCCTTCGCCTGCGACGTGGGTGCTAATGACTTTGGGAACAGCCTCAGGGAAGCGAAAGACGGCAACTCCATCGGCTCCCGTGGTGCCTTCGAGTGTTTGCAGCTCGGGTGTTTGCGGAACATGAAACTGTACCAAGATTGTTCTGCTGGAGTAAGGGTGGGCGTCACGGACATCGACCACGCGTACACGAAGCTCCGTAACGGGAGGAGTTGACGTCTGCGCGGACACTATGAGAACAAGCAAGAAAAGAGATAGCCATGCTTTCATGGCGGTCCCTCACACTCCTTCCGGAACGTCCTGAACCAACTCCAGCAGAACGCCGCCGGTGCTGGAAGGATGAACAAAGACATAAAGATGTCCGCCTGCGCCGATCTTGATTTCATCCGACACAAAGCGCGTGCCGGTCTTCTTAAGATTCTCCACGGCCTGCGTGAGATCGGGGACGTGGATTGCGACGTGATGCAGACCTTCGCCACGTTTCTCAATGAACTTTGCGACCACCGAATCAGGGCTCGTGGCTTCCAGCAGCTCAATGCGGCTTTGGCCCAGCGGAACCATCGCCACCTTGACCTTCTCATGCGGCACAGTTTCTTCGTTCAGGACTTCCAGCCCGAGCTGCTCGTAAAATTTGCGCGCCTGCGCCAGTGATTTAACGGCGATTCCGAGATGGTCAATGGTGTGCATGAATACAGCTCCTGGCTTCTAGCTACTAGCGACTAGCTTTGGCTCTTAGCTCTTAGCTATTGGTTTCAGTTCCGAGCATTG